>NZ_JOPI01000039.1:0-23140 GCF_002153695.1 Acetobacter sp. DsW_059 | reverse complement strand
TCGGTAAGCCTGTGAATCACAATCTCTCGCTCAGTTCAATAAATTAACAGGTCCTGAGCCTAGCTTATTAATAATACTAATCTTGCACGTTGGCGAATTTTATGATGTTTTCTCTCTGTTTTTTGATGATACAGATGCATCATCATACTCTGAGAATATGGTCCCCTTCCCGTCTTTTCTCACTTCGGCAACAGACCAGCCACTTTGGATAAACAGAAAACAATCGGAGGGCGTTTATGCTAAGCTTACGCCCTCCCCGCTAAATATCAGGTGGTTACCTCTGCGCTCTCCACAGGCGGAAATTTTTTCAGTCAGTACCTTCATTATGTTTTTTTACTTCAACAGCAAAAACATAAGTCGGCCCGAACATATCAGAACGGAAAATAACGTACCGGTTATCCGGAGTGAAACTAACATTAGGCTCAAGATGGTAATTATGATGTGCCATATTCACCAGATGTTCAGCCACGAAATAACCAGGACGAATAAGGTTTTTCCCCAGCGTATGATCATCTTTCACCAGTTTCGGATGGAACAGATAAATCCACTTTGCATCAGGTGCATTACTACCATCTCCGGCAAACAGTTTACCGTCAGAGGACAAATTAAAATGAATTGAAGCCTGCTGCGGCTCATAGTGGAACCATGTTCTGCTTCCATTCTCAACATTATACCCTGCAACAAACGAATTAACACCTAATGGCATATGCAGGTCATACCAGATGTTTTTACCGCTTTTGTCCCACCACTGATGGCCACTGCCCTCCATTTGCATAATACGTGGATCGATATGGGTATTTTCTGAACCATCAGTGCGAATAGTCCAGAGCTTATCAACCTGCTGCCAGGCACCCTGATGGGCATACATCAAAAGGGTCGGATCAGAGGGTGAAAACTGCAAATGATCTATCCAGTCCGTACTGGCAAAAACGGGTTTAATCTGACCATTATGCAAATCGACAGTAAAAATAATCATTGGCAACTTTGCAGCAAACCGTCTGGCCATTTTCTCTTTCTTATTTAATGGCTCTGTAGCCGTATTTTTGTGTGCGATCTGCCCTGCCTGACGCCCGTTATAGTCTTCTCCGTCACCAACGATATAGCTGCCGGCTCCCAGCGTTTCATCAGCATTAATTGAAAAAACACCCGACCGGCGTGGCAGATCTGCAATTTTCTGCTGTTTGCCTGTATTGATGTCCGCTTTCCACAAAGAGGCATACTGCGGATCATTCTCTTTCCCCTTAAAATAATAAACAACGGGGGATTTATGACCAACAACAACAGCACCCGGCCCACCACCAACCGGCCCTTTGACCAGAGACCTGGCCTTTAGGCTGGTGAGATCAATCACACCTATACCACGATCAGGCGTGGTATAAATCATCTGCTTCCCATCAGGTGTGTACGTATTGATATTAAAATAAAGACTCGATGAGCCAGGATCATCTGTCACGCGGATAACACGGTGCCCTGTATCAGGGTCTACCCATGATTTTGGTGGAGTTTTCTCGTCTGCACAGGCCAGTGCCGGAAGCAGGAGAAAGGGCAGCCCCCCTCTGAGAATACGCAAAAAATATGAAGAGAACATCACTCTGACTTTCATTTAACACTAAAATTTATCGTATATTTTTTATAAAATAACATCACCTAAAGTTTATTTAACTATAATGTACATAGATATCGTGGAATCAGATGATTTAGGAATTTTAATGACAATTTTGTGGTGGTTTTTTTATGTTGCGAAAAGGAATAGTTATTAATTTTGTACTGACAACCGCTTTGCTCAGCACAAATTCATGGGCTGAAAGCGCTCAGCCCGGGCAACCATTACGGCATAAAAACGCCAGTAAATTCCATAAAAGAGAAGCACAGAAAGAATCTCTTGAGGTTATTGGCAACAAGGTACGCAAAGACCCTCAGCGCGCGACATCCTCTTCTTACCATTTTTCAGGAAAAGAGCTGGTTAGCCAGAGAATTAACACACTTGAAGACCTTCAGCAGCTGGCACCAAGCCTGAATATTGATGCGGCTGACCCTTTTAACAGCAGTATTTCTATACGCGGCATGGGTGATGGCGGTGGTCAGACAGGCGGTGAGACAAACGTCGGTATGCCCAGCAGTGTCGGGCTGTTTCTTGACGGTGTTTACCTGAGCCGTCCGTCAATGATGTCACACGGGTTTAACGACCTGGAATCAATAGACGTATATAACGGAGCCACACAGGGGACTTTATACCCCGCCAACGTCACGGCTGGCGTCATTGATATTAAAACGCGTATGCCCTCTGCCACACCGCGCAATGAAGCTTTATTCTCCTACGGTAGCTACGGGTATATGCAGGCCTCAGCTTTAACATCAGGCAGAATTCTGAAAAATTTATTTGGCAGCATCAGCTATAACCATACAGCACAGGGCGGTTTTATTAAAAATGTTCGCTATGGCAACAACGTCAACGGGTATCATGGCGATAGTGTCAGAGTGCAGCTTGCTTACAGACCGGGCAAAAGATTCCACTTCAGACTGATCGCAGATTACAGTGCAGAACGGGAAACTCCGACACCGGTTTTTTATAAAAGCATTACTGTCGATGGGAAAAACGAATTCCAGGATATGTCATCCAAATTTGGCAACCATATCGTTACTGGCCGCAAAACTGATATTGACTACCAGAACTATGACACAACGCAGCAATTTGGTGTTTCACCTCAGCTGAGCTGGCGTTTTGCAGGAGGGTGGAAGTTCTCATCCATAAGCTCGTTCCGCTATTTTGATACAAACCCGGTTATGGCCGACCCATACAGCATTAATGTCTATTATAATTCGGGCACGAATGTACGTGACCGGACATGGTATGAAAACCTTCGTTTTGACTCCCCTCAATGGAAGACTATTAACTTTGCTGCGGGCTTTGCCTACTCGGGTGAAAGTCTGAATACTAATGCCATTACACGATACAGCGCTGACAGTGCTGGTGCATGGTATGGTAATAAACTGTATAACGGCCTGGATGTTTATCGCTACGGCTCACTCCGCGATGATTATTATTCGTTTTATGCGCAGGCTACGGCACATCCGATTAAAAAAGTCACAATGAAATTTGGCTTTCGTGAAGGTATCGACGATAAAAGCGGTACGTTCCGCCGGTTAAACAAAAGTCCGTTTTACTCTGGTGTGCTAAGCAAAACGACAGCCTTACCCTCAGCAATGGTCAATATTGATTATGACCCTGACAGCCTGACAAAATTTTACGTTGCACTTGCCTATGGCATGAAAGCCGGAGCGCTGAATATTTCATCCGGCTCAGCCGGAAAAGCAGGCTTTGGCAGCCTGTATATCAAACCTGAAACAACTGAAAGTATTGAAGTCGGTCTTCACAAAGAAATTCCGGTTGCCCGGCTTGATTTCAAAATTGATTATTTTAATGCTCTGGTTAAGAATTTTCAGACTCAGGGGTACGACCCGACAACACAGCAGACCTATTTAACCAATGCGGGTGACTACAGGTCGCGCGGGGTTGAATATACTATGAACTGGCACCCCCTTAAAGGGCTGATGATTACACCCAATATTTTGTATAATGACACAAAATATCTGACATACGACAATGCCAGGTGCATGCCCGAGGTTTCGATGCAAAGTCAGCCTCCGAAATCATGCAGTCTGAACGGCAAACCTGTATTCAGGGCACCTAAACTCTCATTGAGTGTGCTTGGGCGGTATGACTATATCCTCAATGATACATCCTCAGTGTACGCCACAGTGCGTTACTCTTATCGCACAGCAACATTTGCAACGGTTGATGACTCTCCCTCAGCCAAGATACCGGCTTACGGCCTGCTGAATTTTTCTCTTGGGTACAAAATTAAGGTGCATAATACGGCTATCGATACCTCTGTATGGGTAAATAATGTTCTGAACAAAACATATTATCGCAGCCTGCGTGAGGGAGATTATGGCTCTGTATTCGGCTGGCTGGGTACACCACGCATCATCGGTGGCACGGTAAGTGTGCATTTCTGAAAAACCAGACAGCTCATTTTCTATTCTTATAAGACGGAGACAGGTACGTTGCCACATTTAGGAAGGCGCCATTTCCTTAAACTCTCAACCGCAACCAGCAGCTTATTTTTCACCGCAGCAACGCAGGCTCAAGGCTCAGCAGAGCACAAATCTGCTACGACACAGATAAACTGGCTTAACGGTCCGCCATCAGGAAATGTCTTTCAGGGCACGACGTTTGGCGCCGCCTGGCCACAGGGTGCTGTACGTGCACCAGCACGCTTTTCGCTGGGCACCTCAGATGCCGGAACGCAGCAGATACAGTCATGGATCACCGCATGGTGGCCGGACGGATCTGTCAAATGGAGTGCTCATGCAGTTTCTCCAACTGCACATTCTGACCTGGCGGCATATACCCGGCTTCATGCTGTACCTGCACCTGCCCGACACTCAGAAACCAGAACGGAAACCATTGCGCAAAAGACGGATGATCAGATCTCTGTCAACACAGGGAAACTCCAGGCCAGTTTTTCAAAAGGGCAGTCTTTTCTGTCCCTCTCGTTTCCACGCCAGGCACAGGTGCAGGCCATCACTCTGCTGGAACAAAGCACACAACAGGGAGAGATAACACAAACCAGAACCTTCCCGTGCCATGGCGACGTTCACACACTTGAAATTGAAGGTAACGGGCCTGACCGGGCTGTTATCCGCATAGAAGGTAAACATAGCGGACCAGATCATACACAGGTTATTCCGTTTATTTTTCGTTTCTATTTTTATAAAAATAGCGGTGCAATTCGCGTTATACACTCAATCATTCATGATATTGACCCCAAAAAATATGAAGTGCGTGGTCTGGGGCTGAATATTTCCTCTCAGTTTCATGGTGAAGCCTATAACCGGCACATTCGTTTTGTAAGTGCTGATGGCGGTGTCTTCGCTGAAGCATTGCAACCTCTGACCGGCTTACGCCGCGACCCGGGCAGCAATATACGTTCCGCACAAACACAGGGCCAGGCTGTGCCACCTGAGGCAGAATGGTCTCCTAAAGTCTCTGGTGCTATCGGGTATGTCCCTGTTTATGGTGATTATACACTTACCCAGGCAACGTGTGATGGCTTTTCACTCAAAAAACGAATTACAAAACATGATGCCTGGATCAATTCTTTTTCCGGACAAAGAGCTTCTGGCACTGTTTTTCTTGGCGACGTATCGGGGGGTGTCGTGCTCGGCATCAGAAATTTCTGGCAGAGCTACCCGGCAGCACTCTCTGTAGAAAACGGAGGAGAGAATAATGCGCAACTCACAGCATGGCTCTGGGCACCAGATGCAGAGCCCATGCAGATGGCACCTTATCAGACCCCCGAAAATCAGAACGATTATACCACGCAGCGGCAGGCTCTCGATATCACTTATGAGGATTATGAACCCGGTTTTTCCTCCTCTTACGGTGTTGGCCGAACCAGCGAAATCGTTATAGAATTTACTGACCATACACCCGACAACACCAGCCTGGCGGCTATCGCTGAGCGCATTTCATCTCCACCGCAATTAAGGCAATCTTTGCCTGACCTGTTCACATCACGTGCGACCCATGCTTTCTGGAGCCCCGAACACCCACAGAATGTAAATTCAAAAGTAAACCAGGCTCTTGATACACTTTTTACATTTTACCGTAATCAGATTGAGCAAAGACGCTGGTATGGCTTCTGGGACTACGGTGACATTATGCACACCTATGATGCCGACAGGCATACATGGCGTTATGACATCGGCGGGTTTGCATGGGATAACGGTGAACTAAGCTCTGTTATGTGGTTCTGGGCATACCACCTGCACAAAGGCAATGCGGAAAGCTTTCGTCAGGCTGAAGCCATGACACGACATATTACAGAAGTTGATGTCTACCATATCGGAAAATTTGCCCCCTTAGGTTCGCGTCATAACGTGCAGCACTGGGGAGACAGCGCCAAACAACTGCGTATCTCCAGCGTTGCAAATGCAAAAATCTATTATTTTCTGACCGCGGATGAGCGTACCGGTGAGTTACTGCGTGCACAGGTTAACGCTGTTAACCGCCTGCAGGATATTGTTCCCGGACGCAAAACTGGCGGGGCAGCAGCCGTCAAGGCACAGCCTCATCATGCAACGGTCTCCTTTGGTACAGACTGGGGAGCCATTGCCGCCGCCTGGCTGCTGGAATGGGAACGTACAGGTGATGAGCAATGGAAAAACAAACTACTGGCCTCTATGACCAGCATTGCAGCCCAGCCTCATGGTTTTTTTACCGGACTGGGTGTGATGGACCTGCATACAGGTGAGTTTGCTCAGGATCGCACAGGGGCTCTTTCTATTTCACATCTGAGCGCCATGTTCGGACTGCCAGAAACATGCAGCGAGCTGATTATGCTCTTACCGCAGCCTGATTTTAAAAATGCCTGGCTGGATTACTGCACACTCTATCTGGCTGACGCACAAAACCAGAAAAACAAACTGGGGCAGGCACTGCATCACTTAAACCTCAGGCAGGCACATGCCCGCCTGTTGGCCTACGCAGGCTACACTCTCAGAGACACCGCTTTGCGCAGGCAGGCATGGCGTATTTTTGCACAGGGTGATGCAGGGCTTTTACTCAGTGACTTTCAGATAAACCATCTCTCACCGCCGGCAGTGCCTGAAGCAGTTGATGAAGCACCACATATTTCAACAAATGCCGCGGCTCAGTGGGGGCTGGGGGCAACAGGTCTGATGGCACTTGCCCCGCAGGAGGAGGACATTTTTTATGAAACGCTCTAGACGTGTTTATACACCCGGGCACTACGTTTTATGTCTTGCTCTCAGTGCGGCCTCTCCGGTTTTATCAAAAGCCGGGACAAAAGCCGAAAACACTTTAACTATACAGGATAATCAGAACCATATCTGGCGCTTTGAAGCTGAGAAAACTCTGCCTGTCACCCCTGCTTCACAGGCAGAAATTATTCCTGATGGAGTAAAAATCGTAGCACAGCGGGGTGTCACACTCTGGTTCGAGCACCCGCTAAAAGGTAACTATACCCTTACATTCGATCGGAAAATTTTGAAGCCGGAAGGAGCACTACGCGTTTCAGATATGAATATCTTCTGGAACGCACATGAAAAAAATGGCGTACTTCCTCACGTGCGCAACGGCACACTCTCTGCCTATAACTCTCTTGTTCTCGAATATGCAGGTATTGGCGGTAATAATAATACAACCACACGCTTCAGGCATTATGACGGCTCAGGCGCACGCATCCTGTTACAGGAAAGTACTGCCCCGGCTGATATGCTGAAACCGGACCATGTTTATCACACCGTTATAAGTGTTCATAACGGTGTGACGACTTTGTTCCTTGATGGTAAAAAGATTTTTTCAGCACCAGTAAATGCTGCATCCCCAGGGTATTTTGGTATCCGCACCGTAGGTTCTCAGCAGGAAATCACACATTTTTCTCTTTCTGCATAATGATCCCGTAATAGTGTATCGCTGATATAACTGCGGCATACTATTACGAAAAATCCCTTTATGAGAATTAACCTATAAAAATACCGGCAGCTATGGGGTCACACACGATTCCACGGCACAAGCCCGGTTCCGATTTGACGCGTGGTGACACCATAAACATTTTGCACGAGAGTGTCCGTCAGGTCTGCCGGTGACAAAGAGGCCCGCACTTTACCATCAGATATCAGCACCAGATTATCGCAAAAACGCGTTGCCATGAGCAGGTCATGAATAACAAGCACAACACACCTGCCTGCTTCAGCCTGACTACGCAATATCTGCATAACAGAAAGCGCATGAGCGGGGTCAAGAGCCGCCATCACCTCATCTGCCAGTATAATTTCCGCTTCTGTAGCAAGCGCGCGTGCGAGCATTAATCTCGCCTTCTCTCCTCCTGAAAGCTGATCAGCCCGACGTTGCGCCAGGTCTGCCAGACCAGTAGCTTTCAAAGCATTTTCAACAGCATAATGCTTTATAGCCCGGCTACCAGCCTCACCATAAGGTAAACGCCCCAGTGAAATGATTTCACATACCGGGATAGCTGGAAGAGGCGGATTATCCTGCGGAATATAAGCCAGTTGTCGCGCCAGCTGCGCTGTCGTTAAAGACTGTATATCATACCCGTCGAGTGTTATTTTCCCCGCACAGGCTGGCACAAGGCCGGCTGTAACTTTCAGAAGCGTACTTTTACCGGCTCCGTTCGGGCCGAGTAAGCCTGTAACACACCCTTTGTCAAACTGTGCAGAAACAGCATCCAGTAACGTACGCCCTCCGGCCTGGCAGGAAAGATGATGCACTTCGAGCACTAAAACTGCCCATGTTTTCTGAACTGAAGCACTCTGTAAAAAAAGACAGGTGCACCAATAAGTGCGGTTATAACGCCAATTTGTATGTCTTTATGGCCTGAAACTACACGCACAATGAGGTCTGAAAGCAAAAGCAGAGCGGCCCCGCCCAGAAAAGAAGGCAAGAGCAGACGAGACGGCCTGTACCCCACAACCACCCTGAGCAGATGAGGTACAACCAGCCCGACAAAACCAATAGCGCCTGACACAGCCACACAGGAACCAACAGCCAGAGCCGTGCCCACGACAAGACGTAACTGCACCCCCTTCAGGCCACGCAGATGAAAGCCCATCGTCTGGGCAACATCCTCCCCCAGTGTCAGCGCGTCCAGAGCACGCCCTGATAACATCATCACAATGCATCCTCCTGCTACACCGGGCAGTGCCAGCAATACATCAGACATGGTCCGGTCTGTCAGAGAGCCCATCAGCCAGCGCATAATTTCAAACGAAGCATAAGGGCTTGGCACGAGGTTCAGCACAAGTGCCGTTAAAGCCGCAGTAAAACTGCTCAGAGCAGCGCCAGCCAGTAAGAGCACCAGAGCAGTGCCCCGCCCCACCAGAAGAAGCAGCATAGCGACAGCAAGAAAGGCCCCGATAAGCCCACCGGCGGGCAGCAGAGCTGAGCCCATCACACTAAGCCCCGTGTAAAATACACAAACAGCACCAAGTGCCGCCCCGCCCGAAACCCCCAGCAACCCCGGGTCGGCCAGCGGGTTACGCAAATACCCCTGTAATACGGCACCTGAAAGGCCCAGTGTACCACCAACCATAATGCCCAGAATGACCCGTGGCAGACGCAGCCCCCCCAGAATAACGGAGCCGGCTGTATGCTGACCGGCAAGCCATTCATGCAATGCCTGCATAAAAGAAAAACCGTGCTCTCCCCATAGCAGAGAGGTCATAACCAGCAGGCATATACTCATACATAACAGACTGTTGAGCAGAACCTCGCGCTTCGTCATGGAGCCTCCGTTTTATTCTCTGCCAGTGCTGCACGGGCACGACGCAGAACAGCTACTGCCTCAAGCGTTTGTGGCAAACCACATAACCAGAGAGAGGCAGGAATATTCACATGATGCACCCCGGGAAAAAACTCCGTCAGAACCGGGTTATCCAGCATAGCCTGAGCAAGAGAGTGCCCCTGCCCTGAGCGGTCAAGAATAAGCAGGTCAGGGCGCCAGGCCAGCAGCGTTTCAATAAGAGCCTCCCCCCGCTCCGGATGGCCCACAGCCTGAGCTACGCGCCGGATCTGCCCGGGGATGTCAGACAAACGACGCGCCGGTGGCAGTATGACTATATGAGCACCAACCTCACGCGCTGCCATCACTGCAGTACGGGCTGTGTATTGCCCTGCAAGAACAATATCAGGATGCACAGACAGAATATTTTCAGCATCGGCTGCAAATATAACGTGTGGCAACCCCTCATGACACAGCACAGAAGCAGAACAGTCGCGCACAAGAGGAGAAAGGGCAACGATCTCCTCTTTATCAGCGAGCATCAGGGCAAGCTGGTCAGTACATAAATTAAGTGAGGCAATACGCGAGGCAGCCTGACCATGACCAGCCAGAACCCCACAATACACTATGCCTATCAAAGGAATTAACCAGCGCATCAGTAGCTCAGTGTTACGCCTCCATAACCTGCCCGCCCGGGCTGAAGATAGCCTATCGGTTCTTCATACTGCCTGTTGAGCAGATTATCAGCACGGGCAAAGACTGTAACAAAACGATTAATTTTATAACTGGCAGCAAGATCAACTGTGAAATATCCATGCCCCTTACCACAGGTGCTGCAAACCTCAGAACCAATAACCGGCAGGTCGCGCCAGCCGCTGACATAAAGAATATTGCCAGATAACGTGAGATCTTTCACCGGGTTCCATGAAGTATTAAAATTCAGCTTATGCTGTGGCCTGCGTTGCAAAGGCAGATGATTTGTCAGATCACGGGCATGTGTCCAGGTATAAGTCAGATTGAAATCGAGGGTCTTTATGGGTTTCCACTCAGCAAATGCCTCCACCCCATACATACGGGCACGGGAGACGTTGCCATAGGAATACTGATAATACGAATAGCCTGAAGAGTTATCTATCGACAATGTTGACTGGATAAGGTTTTTAACCTTGTTATCATACCATGTTGCACCAAAATGCAGCTTATCGTGCAGCAGTTTTTGTTCAACACCGGCATCATAGCCAATCAGACGCTCTGCCCGCAGGTCAGGATTACCTTTTTGCGAATAGCTGGATCCGGTCTGATTAAAAAAGAGCTGATAAAGTGTAGGGCCATGAAAACCTGACCCTGCACTTGCCTTAATAATTGTGCCTGTATGTGGAATATGAACAGAAGGCGCCATACGCCAGGTGACATAATGGCCATAACGCGAATTACTGTCATAACGCACGTTGGCAGCACCATAGAGAATCTTGTTCCAGTTACCTTCATACTGCGCATAGCCTGCAGTTGTATCCATACTCGCCTGTGTATGATAGCCGGTGTCATAAGCACTGCCTGCAGTATGACTGGTATCAAACGTGTCATGAAAATGCTCAGCACCAATCAGCACTGTGCCATATTTTTTAAAGTTAAATGTACCATGCCAGTCAATTTTCAGCCGGTCTGACCGGTAATAAATGGGCCCGGTAGCATACAGCCCTGTCTGATTCCATCGATTACGAATGGCCATATAACCAAGGCCGATGACCTGATCAAAAAAACCATCAAATGACACAAGATGAGCTGTCCCGCGCACAATTGCTTCATTTGTATTATTACGCTCACGCACATGCCCCCCGCCTTCGTTTTCACTCTGAAGGTCATACAGGGAATAGGTGTGATAATTGCTCTGAATCAGACGGGTTGTCAGGCCAAGGTCAAAATTTCTGGTTACGTCATAGCCCAGACGAATATTCGTGCCCCGGTTATCATTGCGGTTGCCGGTGTGGCGTTGCGCACGTGTGGCACCATAATAGCGGTCAATATAATGCGGAATGCTGCGAAACCCATCCATACGATAATGATTAAGCGTCACATTATAATGGAAACGCCCCTTACTGCCACGTAACCCGATAACCTGATTAAATGTGCCATATGAGCCGCCTTCAAGACGTACAAAAGGTTTAAAACGCCCCTCGCCACGGGCTGTCGTAATATCGATTACCCCTGCCATAGCATCTGCACCATAGAGGCCACTTTGCGGACCACGCAGAACTTCAATACGCCCTATACCATCAGTCATAAACTGAGCAGCATCGAACATGCCACTGGCAGAACTGCCATCATTAATATCCATTCCATCAAGGCGCACTTTTACTTCATTGGCATTCGTACCACGCATAAAAATTGACGTTGTGCCCCCTGCTCCGCCGGTGCGAACAAGGTTTAACCCTGGTTCACGGGCTAACAGATCTGGTAAAGAGCGACGTTGCTGTTTTAAAATCTGCTGCTCTGTAATGATTGTCATGGCAGTACCGATTTCATCACGCCTGACGGGCCTGCGGGCTGCACTCACAGTAATCTGTTCAGGATTACGTGACAGCATCTCTTCCTCTGACGTCAGGCTTGTCTCTGCCTGCTGTGGCTGTTCAGCTGCCCGGACCATACATCCGGGAAAAATGAAGAATGCTGTGCTCAAAAAAAGAAGTCTGCGCACCATAAAAACTACCTCGTGGTCCGAATGTTGCCACGAGACTAAGTTTATGCAGGCACTGACGCCCTTATCAGGCTGTACCAGCGCATGCCACTCTGTGCTGACACTCCCCGATCAGCATTTCCCGTTTGCAACAATTCACGATGGCAGGTTTCCTGGCTTGTGGCGTCGCCGGCTGCATCTCCCTTCCCAGGCCAGGCCCAGTGGTCTGATCTTATGATCAGTATGCAGAAACATACCACTTACAGTTGCGGGGACAGCTCAGGCTTAAACAGCATATCATGCCATGATACCTGATTCCCTTTTACACTCTGCCTTATATTTTAAAGGCAAAGACCATCAGTCAGATGATGTGCGCGCAGAACACAGGCCTGTCAACAATGCTGAAGGTAAAAAGGGCTAATGATGCGATGCAGCAAACCGGATAAAATCCTGCAGGTAAAAAATATCATCATCCGTATCACGACAGCCAAGGAAAATTTGCTTTGCGATACCCTTTTTGCCAAGCTTCACAGGAGAAAGTTCAAAGCGCTGAGCATATTCCTCAACCAGCCATCCCGGCAGAGCCGTAACACCCCTGCCATGAGCGACCATCACAAGCATAATATCTGTTGTTTCTATTTGCTTTTGCTGCCTTGGGCTAATACCCGCAGGTTGCAGAAACTGCGTATAAATATCCAGCCGCTCTGACGGTACGGGGTATGTTATCAGGGTTTCTCCCGCAAGCTGCTCTGGTGAGATAAACTTCTCACCACGCAAAGGGTGCTGAGGGCCAACAACCAGCACAAGTTCATAGTCAAAAACAGGCGTGAATTTCAGGCCGGGTTTGTAAAGCGGGTCAGGTGTGACAACAAGATCAATCTCATTACTGAACAATGCACCAATACCGCCAAACTGAAATTTCTGCCGCACATCAACATCAACCTTCGGCCATCTTTCCAGATAAGGAGAAACCACTTTTAAAAGCCATTGATAACAGGGGTGACACTCCATACCGATGCGTAATGTACCACGCTCACCATTGCCAAATTGTTCAAGCCGTTTTTCAGCCAGTTCAAATTGAGGCAACATGCGATTGGCCAGAGATAACAACCATTCTCCCGCCTGAGTGAGCACGAGTGACCGCCCCTCCCTGCGCCAGACCTTAACCCCGAGCTGATTTTCTATTTTACGAATAGCATGGCTTAGCGCGGGTTGCGTCAGGTTAAGACGCAGCCCGGCAGCAGTTAATGAGCCTTCACGCGCGACAGCCTGAATAACCTTCAGGTGACTACGCTCCAGAACATCCATGCTTCACCTTAAATCTATGCACAAAATTTATATAATTATATGATAATTATCATTTTTTATTATTTTAACAAGCTATATTCCTGTCAGCGGGTCAGCTCCTCCCGAACAATTGCAGCCCCGGCACTTAATGCTCTGAGCTTGCCGCTTGCTACATGCCGGGGCAAAGGTGCCATGCCACAGTTAGTAGACGGATAAAGCTTATCAGCCTCTGCAAACCGCAAAGCTTTACGCAAAACATCCGCAACCTTTTCGGGTGTCTCAATAGTATGAGTTGCGACATCAATAGCGCCTACCATGACCTTTTTACCACGAACAAGTTCGATCAGGTCCATAGGAACGCGAGAGTTCTGACACTCCAGTGATATGATATCGAGGCTGGAGCTCTGCAGCTTTGGAAAAATCTCTTCATACTGACGCCATTCCGCACCAAGAGCATTTTTCCAGTCAATATTCGCTTTAATACCATATCCATAGCAGATATGGACTGCTGTTTCACATTTCAGACCTTCAGCTGCTTTTTCTAAAGCCGCAATACCCCAGTCATTAACTTCCTCAAAAAAAACATTAAATGCAGGCTCGTCAAACTGAATGATATCGACACCGGCTGCCTCTAATTCCCGGGCTTCCTGGTTAAGAATTCCGGCAAACTCCCAGGCAAGTTTTTCACGACTTTTATAATAGCCGTCATAAAGCGTATCAATCATCGTCATCGGGCCAGGCAATGCCCACTTTATCGGCTTTTTTGTCAGTGTACGTAAAAAACGGGCATCTTCAACAAAAACAGGTTTTTCACGTGTAACCGCCCCCACAACTGATGGCACACTTGCATCATAGCGATTACGAATTTTGATGGTCTGACGATTTTCAAAATCAACACCACTCAGATGCTCAATGAAGGTGGTAACAAAATGCTGGCGGGTCTGTTCACCATCACTCACAATATCAATACCGGCGCGATCCTGATCATCAAGGGTCAGGCGCAGCGCATCCTGTTTCCCTTCTGTCAGCTCTTCTCCCTCTAACTTCCAGGGAGACCAGAGCGTTTCAGGTTCTGCAAGCCATGAGGGTTTGGGCAAACTGCCTGCTGTTGAGGTTGGAAGTAGTGTTTTCATGGGGCGTGACCTTGTATCTTATAAATGGTTAAACGGCGTAACTGGCAGACCACTGCTCCAGAATATCCTGATAAGGTTTAATAAATCGCTCTTCTGTAAACCTGCCCTGTGTGACAGCCAGCTGGCTGCGTTCTTCCCGGTCATAAACGATCCGGGTTATCGAATAATCCTGATGTTTAAGGCTTGGCTGATAACAGTCAGATGCAGCAGAATTAGCATTATAAATTTCAGGACGATAAATTTTCTGAAATGATTCCATCGTGCTGATCGTGCTTATGAGTTCCAGCGTGGTATAGTCAGACAAAAGGTCACCAAAGAAATAAAATGCTAAGGGGGCAACACTCCTGGCTGGCATAAAATAGCGAACCTGCATGCCCATTTTTGCAAAATACTGATCGGTCAGCGATAAGTCGCGCTGCTGATACTCAACCCCTAACACAGGGTGCTCATTATCAGTTTTATGATATGTCCTGTTACCTGATACACTCAGGCATATAACAGGCGCTTTACTGAAATTTCTTTTATAAGAATCTGAACTGATGACCGTTTTAAAGAGATTTCCATGTAAATCTCCAAAATTATCAGGTTTAGAAAAATCCTTCCTGTCTTTATTATACTCAGGCAATAAAACACTAAAATCATAATCACGCACGTAAGATGAGAAATTATTCCCCGCAATACCTTCAATACGCTTATTATTTATTTTATCAATAATAGTTGTTTTCAGAATTTCTATCAGAGGAAAAGTTTCTTTATTATTTTTAAAACTGATATCCATATCAAATGAAATGATCTCAAGTTCGACAGCATAACGATCCCGCTTAGGGTTATCCCAGCGTGCCAGATCATTAAAACGATTATCAATCATCTTTAAAACATTACGCAGGTTTGCCTGGCGGCTTTCCCCTCTTGCAAGGTTAGCAAAATTTGTCGTCAGACGCGTATTCTCTGAAGGGAGATAATGCTCATCAAAACGAATACGTTTTATAGTGAATGTATCTTCCTTAATCATCGTATTACTGCATCCTGTTTTTATAAAAAAACCTGATTACGTTTATTGAAAATAAAAAAGTAACTATGCTTTCGTATTTTCATAAACGATAATTTTTCTATATGCGGTTCAAAGTCGTGACCGCCTTATGCACGATCAAATATATGAATAAAAATGATTTATTTTCATATAAACATGAATTAAATTTATATATTATCAAAATATTGTTCAGAAAACATCATCCGTTAAATACCGCATACCTGATGCCGGGAAAATTTGTTCCGGCACCAGGGTTACACACCGGCACTCTGCTTCTGGTCTGTAAATGTCAATGTCTAAGATATTATAAAATATGATTAATTACATTATCCTTACGATGCGGCAGAGTTCCCTGCCATCCTCCCCCCAGCGTTTTATACAGCGTGACGATATTAGACATTTGCTGCAAATGTGTTGTAATCGCGCCAAGCTGGGCATCATACAACGTACGCTGCGCCACAAGAGTATCCAGGTAAGGGTCATACCCGCCTTTAAACCGGGCCAGAGCCAGCTGATACTGGCGATCACTGGCCTGCACGAGTGCTACCTGGGCAGAAAGCTGCTTGAGATAAGTACTTCGTCCTGCCAGAGCATCAGCAACTTCGCGAAAAGCAGTCTGTATGGTTTTTTCATAGCGTGAGACTTCTTCTTTTTTGCGCGCTTTTGCCTGGTGCAGCTCAGCTGTAAGCCGTCCGGCATCAAACAAAGGCACTGTAACCTGCGGGGCAACATTCCAGGCACCCATACCACTCTGAAACAGACGGGTAATATTATTACTGGCCGTACCGTTAGCTGCCGTAATCTGAATTTTAGGGAAAAATTCAGCACGTGCAGCCCCGATATCATCATTTGCCGAACGAAGAACCTGCTCAGCAGAGAGAATATCCGGGCGGCGTGCTATCATGTCTGAAGGCAAACCCTCCGGCACATCAGGAAAAGCCTGAACATCATCCAGAGAAGCCTTCTTCTCTAATGCCAGACGCGTTGCCTGATCAGGTGCCCCGCCTATAAGCAACGTAAGCTGATTCATCGCCTGTTCACGCTGACGCGTATAAATTTGCAAATGTGTCTCTGCGTCGCGCAAAGCCGCTTCAGCCTCAGCGACATCCAGCTGTGTGCCCGTACCAACACGCGCTGTCTGCTCAACCAGTCTGTACGTTTTCTGACGGTTTTCAATAACATGCTGTGTAATCAGCAAGGCCTGATTATTTGCAACCCAGTTAAGCATAGCCACCGAAACGCTGGCTATAACACTCAGACGCATACTTTCACGCCCAAGAGCATCCGACAAATAGCGGTCGAACGATGCACGCGAGGCTGAACGTATACGCCCCCATAAATCAACCTCATAGGCTGATATGCCAAACCCTACGGCATACTGACGCATATAAAATGGTTCATTCCCCTGAGATAAACTCCAGATACGAGAATACATTTTCTGCACATTCGCACCGGCTGTGCCGTTCAGTGTCGGAAAAAGAGCAGCATTTTCAATATCAAACTGTGCACTTGCAGCTTCAACCTGATGCTGTGCCACCTGCAGATCGCGGTTGTTGGTCAGTGCTGCAGAAATAAGGGACTGCAAAACCGGATCGCGATAGAAATTACGCCAGTTATCAAGATCAGCTGCATCCTGTGCCACGGTTTCAGATGCCCCGTTACCAGGCCATTTTTTCTCAACCGGCGCAGCCGGACGATGATAGGTCGGGATCATTGTGCACCCGCCCATCAGCAACGCCAGGCCTGCAGATAATATTTTCAATGATGGTGCCATGCTCATGCTCCTTCTGGCGCATGAGCATCATGTGGTGCAATTTCCTGACCGTCTGCCAGAGCAGAAGCCGGATGTAAAACCAGACGGCTTCCCTCAGGCAACCCTGTCTGAATTTCAATTTTATCACCATAGTCACGCCCAACTGTGACAGGGCGAATATGCAGATGATTCGTCATATCAACAGTAGCGACTGATAAACCTGTTGCATTATACATCAGAGATTCTGAAGGTATCAGAATAGTTGATGCCGGCCGGGGCACCTCAAAATGAACAGACCCGTAAACACCGGCTGCAAGCCTGCCATCACGGTTATCCAGTTCTGCTTCAACTGGCAGCATACGACTTTCGCGCTCAAGTGCATGGCCTGTGCGTGTAACGGAACCTGAAAAAGCTTCACCTGGACGGCCCGGCACTGTCAGCCTGACTGGTGTTCCTGGCTGTATGCGACCCGCCTCTTCCTGCGGCACATGCACCCGCACACGCAGCCGGTCAGTTCTGTCCAGGACAAATAAAGGCGCAGACTGCGGGTTATCAGCACTGACCAGGTCACCCTTTTCAACGTTACGGGCTGTAACCACACCATCAAACGGAGCCGTAATTATTGTATATGCACGCCGTTGCGCACTGACTGCCAGAGCCGCATCAGCTGCAGCCTGAGCGGCATTCTGCGCCTGCTGAGTAATACGATCAGCATCAAAATTCTGCTGGCTCACAGCTCCGCCGCCCACGAGCCCGCCCGAACGTCTGGCCGTAATACGGGCAAGGCTAAGATTAGCCTGTGCCTGCGCAAGAGCCGCCTGCGCACGGGCTTCCTCCCGATCAAGCTCGGGCGCTCTGATAACCGCCAGAACATCGCCTGCTTTGACATGCGAACCAATATCTACATGACGCTCAGCAATATAACCTG
The DNA here is from genome assembly GCF_002153695.1 of Acetobacter sp. DsW_059. Classification (NCBI taxonomy): domain Bacteria; kingdom Pseudomonadati; phylum Pseudomonadota; class Alphaproteobacteria; order Acetobacterales; family Acetobacteraceae; genus Acetobacter; species Acetobacter sp. DsW_059. The sequence goes on along the minus strand of NZ_JOPI01000039.1, from coordinate 5,006 downwards.
AAGCTCTGGCGTTAATTGCTGCTGTTTCAACAGCAACTGTTTCACCGGGCAGGTCGAGAGAGACAGGTTTTGTCTCTCTGTGCACTGTCATGAAGCTCACTTCGGGAATCTGGTGCTCACGTGTTGCGGCCAGAGCCCGCACGGCACTCCCCCGCTCAGCATGGGCATAAATACCGTATCCAAGCAGGCACACAACACCAAGACCAATAAAAGGAGCGACTGACCGGCGGGCAACATCTTTACGCGGGCCGGTTACAGGTAAAACAGGTTCAGACATGACTGTACTCCTCAAGAATGCGACTTTCCTGTTTTCTCAGGCGGGTATAAAGCCAGGGCACAATGAATAATGTGGCGCACGTACCAAGCATGAGCCCGCCAATAACAGCGCGACCAAGCGGAGCATTTTGCTCCCCTCCGTCCCCCAGCCCTAACGACATCGGCAGCATGCCAATAATCATGGCCAGTGAGGTCATCAGAATAGGGCGCAGGCGTGCCTGCCCTGCGGCAATAGCGGCTTCAGCAGCACTCATGCCTTCAGCGCGCCGTTCTTTAGCAAATGTTACGAGCAGGATTGAGTTTGCACTTGCAACACCCACACTCATAATTGCCCCCATCAAAGACGGAACAGAGAATGTTGTGCCTGTGACAAACAGCATAAAAACAATACCGCACATTGCGCCAGGCAGGCCGAGCACCACGACAAAGGGGTCCATAAAGGACTGAAAATTCACAACCATCAGCAGGTAAACCGCAACAGCTGCCACCAGAAGCCCTATGCCAAGCCTGACAAAAGCTGAACGCATGCTTTCAATCTGCCCCTGCACGGTGATGCTGTTACCCGCAGAAAGTTCACCGCGATGACGGGCAATAACCCGATCGATATCACGGGCAATGCTGCCTAGGTCACGCCCTTCAGCACTCGCATCAATATCGAGAACAGGCTGAATATTGCTATGTGAAATAACATTCTGCCCTGTACCGCGCTGAATTGTTGCAACATTGCTCAGCAATGCCGGGTTTTTCTGCACAGCAGAAGATGACGCCACCACAGTGTTGCGCAAATCACCCAGGTTATTCACCCGATATTGCGGGGTCTGCACTGCAAGCGGATACTGAATACCAGAGGCAGGATCGACCCAGAAATTAGGAGTAACCGTGTTAGACGATGCCAGAGAAACCATCACGTTTCGGGCGACATCATTAAGAGTTAACCCAAGGTCAAGTGCACGTTCGCGGTCAATTGCCACAGCCAGTTCGGGTGCTGCAATCTGCTGATGCAGATGTACATCGACCAGACCAGGGATATGAGAAATCTCCTGACGGATTTCCTGCATAACCTTTCGGTTATTAGTGACATCGTAACCAGAAATACGAATATCAACCTGAGCTGGTATGCCAAAATTGAGAATCTGGGTCACAATATCTGCTGGCTGGAAATAGAACACACAATGTGGAAAACGACGGGCCAGTTCGGTGCGCAGTTTACGGATGTAATCAGCTGTCGGGCGGTGTCCCTCCTTCAGCTCAACCATAATCTGCCCGTCATTTGTACCAACGGTTGTACCATCATCAAAAGGCATGGAATAACGGAAAGGCATGCCCATATTATCGAGCAGAAGCGCACGCTCTTTTTCAGGTACGATGTCACGAATAACATCTTCAACCTGGTCAAATAATTTTTCGGTACTTTCTATACGCGTTCCTTCAGGTGCCCGGACGTGAAGTTTAAATTCACCGGCATCAATACTCGGGAAAAAATCCTGACCGACCTGCGTTGCAAGAATGCCAGTAACCAGAAGAACAGTACCTGCCAGAGCTGGCACTTTCCAGCCACTGCTGATCAGTCTGTGCAGGGTGTACACATAGCTGTCACGCACACGGTCAAAATAACGGTCAAAAACCATACCAAAACGTGCAATGCGGTCTGGTGGCAGCCCTGCATCACGGCGGCGTTCTGCCTGGCGTTCTTCTGCGCGTAGCAGAATGGCTGCAAAAATAGGCACCAGTGTCCGGCTGATCGCATAAGATGCCAGCATGGCATATACCACTGCCAGTGCCATTGGCGTGAAGAGAAAGCGGGCTGGCCCCACAAGAAACTCAACGGAGACAAACACGCTTGAAATTGCCAGGGTAGAAACCAGTGTTGGCAGAGCAATTTCTGAAGCACCATCCAGCACAGCCCGTTTAAGCTCTGTTCCCTCATGACGGATACGGTGGATGTTTTCAATCGTCACTGTTGCATCATCAACCAGAATACCAACAGCCAGAGCCAGGCCGCCAAGGGTCATCAGGTTCAGGGTCTGCCCGGTCCAGGACAGCACAGCGATAGAAGATAAAATCGCCAGCGGGATAGAGACAGCAACGATAAGTGTTGAGCGCCAGCTCGCAAGAAATGCCAGAATCATAGCCGCAGTCAGAAGGCCTGCAATCACTGCTTCAGACGCCACACCAGTAATAGCAGCCTTAACAAAAAGAGACTGATCAAACAGTTCTTCAATTTTCATACCTGCAGGTGCTGCAGCCCGCGTAACCGGCAGAACTTCATTACGAATGGCATTAACAACATTCAGAGTTGAAGCATTACCGGCTTTCATAATGGACAGCAGAACAGAGCGGCGCCCTTCACGACGCACAATATTTTGCTGTACAGCTGTACCATCCCGCACCTGGGCAACATCACGTATACGCACAATAGCACCCGTTTTCGGGTCATGCTTTAACGGTACATTATTCAGGCGCGCTGCCACATCAGGCATACCATTCATACGCACGTCATACTGGGTTGAACCGAATTTTACGGTACCACCTGGCAGCGTCAGATTCTGAACATTAATGGCATTAGAGACATCAAGAGGAGTCAGGCCTGCTCCGGCGAGCTTTGTTTCATCAATATCCACCATAACCTGACGAATTTTGCCGCCGTAGGGCGGAGGCAACATAGTGCCAGGAACAGGTGCTAACTGCTGACGAATGCGGTAAATGCCGTAATCATACAAATCACTCTCTGTCAGCTTATCTGAAGACAGAGAAAGCTGAAGAACAGGCACACTCGAGGCGCTGTACTGCATGATAATAGGCGGCTGAATACCTGGCGGCAAAAGCGCGCGAATGGAGTTTGTTGCAGATACTGTTTGCGCAACAGCAAGGTCAACATTAACCCCAGGCTGGAAATACAGTTTTTGCAATACAAGACCAGGCGTTGTCTGGCTTTCGATTGTACGCAGGTTATTAACAAAAAAACTTTCAGAAAACTCTGTATAAGTGCTGATACGTTTTTCTGTCTCGGCGGCATCCAGGCCGTCATAGTACCAGACAACGGTTACAACCGGGATATCGATACTGGGAAAGACATCGGTCGGTGTTTTAAAGAGGGCCGTAATACCCAGCAGCAGGATAATAAGCCCTGCGACCAGGAATGTGTAAGGCCGTCGGAGTGAAAAGGCGACGATCCCCATTAACTGTCTCTGTTCTGATGGCTTTGGGGCGCAGACATACACCCCGCTTGTCAGGAGCCCCACAGCACCCGGACAAATCGGCAAGCTTTTCGCCATGAATAAGATACCGCGCCGTGATTACGTCTTACTGCTGCCTGAAAGAGTTTTTCAGCAGAGAAGAGTAGATCAGCACGTAAGGATTGGGAGGATTATGCTACTTTTCTTTTGAAATTCGATAGAGTAATGCGCGCAGATAATTGCACGATTCTGCTTTTCATTTATATGACTGATTATAGAGCCATGCCTTACATATAAAAAAATGGCTGAAATTAGCTATATATATCAACCTCACACACTAAGAAGATAATAAAAAATGCACAATTCAGCCAGATCCTTGCACAATCCTGTCATATACCCTTAATTCTCCTTTTGCATGGATCAGGCATGACTATAAAGATGAGAGAAGCTCATGGACGAACATCATAAGGATAATTTTATGCAGGATATTCTGTTACGGCTGCGTGATATGATAGACCGTCACTGTGTTGAGCCTCTGACACGTACAGTCGTGCCTGACCTGATTTTGTTTCGTGCTGATGCGCCGACCATACCTGCTGATGTCGTATATGAGCCGCGTTTTTGCGTTATTGTGCAGGGTGCCAAACAGGTCGTTCTGTGTGATAAGGTTTTTCATTATGATGCCAGTAAATATCTCGTCACAGCCGTTGACCTGCCTGTAACAGGGCAGATCACACAGGCCTCACCTGATGAGCCGTACCTGTCTTTATGTCTGACACTTAACCCTGCGCATATTGCTGATCTTTTACTTGAAATGCAGGATACCTTCCCCGGTAACGGATCCTCCTGCCCTTCCTGCATGACAGTCAGTGCACTGAGCTGCGAAATACTTGACCCGGTGATGCGGCTTGTCAGGCTCATTGAGCACCCTGAAGACATTCCTATTCTGCGGCCTGCTATCTTACGTGAACTGCTATACCGTTTATTACAGGGCCCACAGGGCTACGTACTACGCCAGATTGCAACAGCGGGCACAAACCTTTCACAACTTAACCGGGCAATCAGCTGGATCCGCGACCACTATACTGAATCGTTTGATATTGCATCAGTCGCTAAAATGGCGGGAATGAGCCCCTCATCGTTTCACAGGCATTTTCGTGCAGCAACGATGATGAGCCCCTTACAATACCGTACAAAACTTCGCCTTCAGGAGGCGCGCAGACTGCTTTTAAGCACTTCAGCTGATGCCGCAGCCACAGGATTTTCAGTAGGCTATGACAGCCCCTCTCAGTTTAGCCGTGAATACCGTCGTATGTTTGGTGTACCACCAGTACAGGACGCACAACGTATACGCTCTGCCAGCGTAACTGCTGAGGGACCATTCTCTATGGCAGGATAAGGCCTGACATACCGCCATATATGAGAAAAATAATAAGGCGGGCAATAATATTACCCTCTCACAGGAAGAGCATATCAGACATCATGGGTGATTAGGCTCAGGACCTGTTAATTTATTGAACTGAGCGAGAGATTGTGATTCACAGGCTTACCGAT
>NZ_JOPI01000038.1:0-48825 GCF_002153695.1 Acetobacter sp. DsW_059 | reverse complement strand
ACGAGGGTATAGTTGAGCTTGAAACCGATAAGGTCAGCGTTGAAGTGCCTGCTCCGGCTGATGGTTGTCTTGAAAGCCACGTCGTGAAAGAAGGTGACGAGGTTGAAGTCGGTGCGGTTCTGGCCCTGTTTGAAAAAGGTAAAGCCGGTGGTGGTGCTCCGGCTAAAGCGGCCTCTGCGCCAGCTCCGGCAAAGGCGGCTGCCTCAGCCCCGGAAGTAAAAGCGGCTGCACCTGAAGCTGAAAACGTTGATTATGATGTCATTGTTATTGGTTCAGGCCCGGGTGGGTATGTATGCGCAATTCGGGCAGCACAGCTTGGCTTTAAGGTCGCCTGTGTAGAAAAACGCGCAACCCTTGGTGGTACCTGCCTTAATGTTGGCTGTATCCCTTCAAAGGCATTGCTGCAGTCATCTGAAAATTATCATGCCGCGGCACATGATTTTGCAGCTCATGGTGTTGTGCTTGAAAAAGTTGGTCTTGACCTTGCTAAAATGCAGGCTCGTAAAAGCGAGATTGTGACAGCCAATACCAAAGGTGTTGAGTTCCTTTTCAAGAAAAATGGCATTACCTGGCTTAAAGGTCACGGTAAGGTTGAAGGTACGGGTCGCATTACTGTTGATGGCAAGCCGGTTACAGCAAAGCACATCATCATTGCTTCAGGCAGTGATAGTGCGAACCTGCCAAGTATCGAGATTGACGAAAAAGTTATTGTTACGTCAACAGGCGCGCTTGAGCTGTCTTCAGTGCCTAAACGGCTTGTCGTGATTGGTGGTGGCGTTATCGGTCTTGAGCTGGGCAGTGTCTGGAATCGTCTGGGTGCAGATGTTACAGTCGTTGAGTTCATGAACCATCTGGTTCCGGGTATTGATAGCGAAGTGGCATCTCAGTTTCAGAAACTCCTGGTAAAACAGGGCTTTAAAATGAAACTGGGTCATAAGGTAACCAAAGCAGAAAAAACAAAGTCAGGTGTTGTGCTGACTGTTGAGCCTGCTGCCGGTGGCGCTGCTGAAACGATTGAGGCAGATGTTGTTCTGGTTGCTGTTGGCCGTACTGCTGCCAGCAAAAATATGGGGCTGGAAGAAGCCGGTATTGAATTGGATAAGCGTGGCCGTATTGTCACGGATGCACATTTTTCTACCAGTGTTCCCGGTATTTATGCGATTGGTGATGTTATTGCTGGTCCGATGCTGGCACATAAAGCAGAAGAAGAAGGCGTGGCTCTGGCAGAATTGCTGGCAGGTCAGGCTGGTCATGTAAATTATGATGCCATTCCAGGCGTTATTTATACATGGCCTGAAGTTGCTGCTGTTGGATTTACAGAAGAAGCACTAAAGGAAAAAGGTGTAGAGTATAAAACAGGTAAGTTCCCTTTCCTTGCAAATGGTCGTGCACGTGCTTTGGGTATGACTGATGGGTTTGTGAAAGTTCTCGCCTGTAAAAAAACAGATCGTGTTCTTGGTGTGCATATTATTGGCCCTTCTGCCGGTGAGCTGATTGCAGAAGCAACAATGGCTATAGAGTTTGGTGCTTCTGCTGAAGACATCGGGCGCGTTTGCCATGCACACCCGACATTGAGTGAAGCAGTGAAAGAAGCGGCTCTGGGTGCAGATGGCCGTTCTCTGAATATTTAAAATTTTTGACGAAGGGAGCACCAGAACTTTCCGTCGTCAGTGACCGGAGAGTTTGATTTGCACAGAGCAAAAATTTTTATTCTGGCATGCATGGTGTTTCCTGTTCCGCTCCTGGCGCATGCGCAGGAGCGGGCCGTCTCTCCTCTCGTTTCTGGTAGTGAAACACCTCAGTCGGAACAAACCAGTCCAGCTCCGGCAGATAAAATAACCTCTGACCAGCATACGGCCGGTAGTGAAACTCTTCCTGAAGTGCCAGCTATGCCGGATTATCCGACACTTGCTGTTGAGGATGTGCCAGCAGAAGTGCATCGCCTTACTCTCGCTTTTAATAAAGAGGTTGGCGGTGAAAAAAATATTTCAGCCGAGAAGAAAGCGCTCTGGATCAGCCTTGCACAGAAAGAACTGGCAGAGCATTCAGCAGACCATCCGCTGACACGTCCGCAGGTGCTGGTTGTTGTAGACCGTAACCCCGGGGTTCAGCGCCTTGCACTTATTGCAGCACTTCCTGGCGATGCTGAGGACTGGCAGGTTATCGGCGTGACCAAAATATCAAGTGGTACAACTGGTCGTAAATATTACTATATTACCCCGACAGGTGTTTTTGCGAATACATCAGATATTCTGGGCTACAGGGCTTTAGGTACGAAAAACGAGCATGGTATCAAAGGGAACGGTGTCAAAGATATGCGCGTGTGGGATTTTGGCTGGCAGTGGGCTGAAAAAGGCTGGCTGCCCTCACGTGAGAAAGGGCAAATTCGCCTTGAGATGCATGCGACTGACCCTGTTTATCTTGAGCCGCGCCTGGGGCATACCGCGTCAGAAGGATGTGTGCGCATCCCTGCAGCATTAAATATTTTCATTGATAAACATGGTCTGATTGATGCTGAATATGAGCGTGCTGCCGCAATTGACAGGCGTTTTAGTGCCTTGCTGCGCAAAGATCGTAATCAGTCGCCTTTAGCAGGGTCTCTTCTCGTTGTGGTTGATTCAACGGATGCGCTGAAAGCAGCTCATCCGAGTAAGGTGGCTCAGTCTGTTCAGAAACAACATAATATGATTAGGTGAGTTTTAATATTACCTGCAGATATTATTAGATAAAATGGTTTTGTGTGTAGCTTCTCTTTGCTATTTTCAAATAGCTTAACATTAGATAAAAAATAACAAACATTCAGGAGACTAATATCCCATGGCGCATGTACAATCTCAGCCAGATCACGCGCTTGTATCTGGTCTTAAAGCGATTGTTGGTAAAGAGCATGTGCTGAGTGGAGATGCTGACACGTATCAGTTCCGGCATGGGTTTCGTTTTGGGTCAGGTCAGGTGCTCGCGGTTGTAAGGCCGGGTACCCTTATAGAGCTCTGGCGGGTTGCTCAGGCTGCTGTGCAGGCTGATAAAATTATTATTATGCAGGCAGCTAATACCGGTCTGACCGGTGGCTCAACACCTGATGGCGATAATTACGACCGTGAGATTGTGCTGATCAGCACTTTGCGGCTTACAGGTATTCACCTCATCGGTGAGGGGCGCCAGGTTGTCTGCCTGCCAGGCTCTACATTGTATGAGCTTGAAAATAAACTGGCTCCGCTGGGGCGTGAGCCTCATTCAGTTATTGGTTCATCCTGCATCGGGGCATCCGTTCTTGGTGGTGTAAGTAATAACTCAGGCGGTGCTTTGGTACAGCGTGGCCCGGCTTATACGGAAATGGCTATTTTTGGCCAGGTTGGGGAAGATGGACAGCTGCGCCTGGTTAACCACCTGGGTATTAACCTGGGGGATGACCCGGAGGCTGTTCTGACACGGGTGCAAAACGGTGATTTTAGTGATGCTGATGTCACGTGGGATGCAGCCCGTGGGCATGATGACCGCTATATTCAGCATGTTCGTGACGTGGATGCAGACACTCCGGCACGGTATAATGCTGATCCTGCACGCTGGCATGAAGCTGCCGGTTGTGCCGGTAAGCTTGTGGTGTTCGCTGTCAGGTTGGACACATTCCCTGCTGAGAAACGTTCCCATGTTTTTTATATTGGGACAAATGACACGCAGGAGCTTGAAGATCTGAGGCGTCATTTACTGACAGGCTTTGATGAGCTGCCGGTTGCTGGTGAATATATGCATCGGGATGCATTTGATATTGCTGAGAAATACGGCAAAGATACGTTTGCAGTTATTCGCTATCTGGGCACAGGATTTTTGCCCCGGTTTTTTGCCTGGAAATTGCACTTTGATGGCTTTGTTAAAAAATTCCGCTTTTTACCTGACAGCCCCAGTGACCGTTTTTTACAATTCGCCAGTAAATTTTTACCAGGTCAGTTGCCTAAAAGGATGCTTGAGTACAGAAATCGCTTTGAACATCACCTGATGCTTAAAGTTTCAGAGAAGCTGATGCCTGCTGTAAGAGTTTATTTGCAGGAGTATTTCAGCAAGGCCAGTGGCTCATTTTTTGAGTGCACGACAGACGAAGGTAAGCGTGCTTTTCTGCATCGTTTTGCTGCTGCCGGTGCAGCGGTGCGCTATCGTGCGGTGCATCACCGGGAGGCTGAAAATATTGTGGCTCTCGACGTAGCTCTGCGTCGTAATGACCAGGACTGGTTTGAAAAGCTGCCAGCCGAAATTGAAGAAAAGCTGATTGTTAAGCTCTATTATGGTCATTTTCTGTGCCATGTGATGCATCAGGATTATGTTGTGAAAAAAGGCTATGATGTCATGGCCGTTGAACACAGCATGTTGCCTGGTCTTGATGCGCGTGGTGCGCGCTACCCTGCTGAGCATAATGTAGGACATTTGTACCAGGCACCAGATGAAATGCTGGCGCATTATCGCACGCTTGATCCGTGCAATTGTCTCAACCCGGGCATTGGTCAGGCGACTAAAAAACGAAAATGGGTTGCTGAGAGCGTTTAGTTTTATAATGGTAAAGCTATTCGATTATTAATGACGTTTATTGGCGCTATTCCAGCATTGCCAGTAATATGAAGTATGCCTGTTTCGTTAGCTGAGGCTGCAAAGGTAGCTCAAAAGCATTAATGGCCGACATTATGCCTGATGGCCTTAGCAATCAGGCATAATGATATCTGTATACTCTGTAGAATGTTTAGCAGAGTATCAGAGGCTTGCAGGCAGCTTGCCGTCGTTTTCAGCCAGTTTCTGACGCACAGCTTTAATCAGCCAGACGTTCATAGAGGCTGAATCGTTGGTGTCCCCGGTAAAGCCAAGTTCGCCAGCCAGCTTTTTGCGGGCATCGAGAGAGCTGTCCAGGTCAAGCAGCTTAAGCAGATCGACAATAGATTCCTGCCAGTTGAGCTTCTGGGGGTTCTTTTCTGCCAGCGCATTTAGCACAGCATTGACATCTACCGGTGCTGCAGCTGCGGGTGCCGTGGCAGATGCAGCGCCTGTCTGTGCAGGTGCACTCCCGGCTGCTGCCGGCGCATCAGGTGTCGCTGCTTTAGCATGATGGAAAATAGCTGAGAGAATTGAGCCGAAAATACTCATCAGAGAATCTCCTGTGTGAAGAGAAAAAACAGAGCAGATCACAACCCGCAGGTTGTGATCCGTTTAGTCTGTATGCTCTTAGTAGCGATATTCTTCGCTTTTGAACGGACCATGAACCGGTACGTCAATATAATCAGCCTGTGCCTGGCTGAGTTGTGTGAGCTGTGCTCCAACTTTAGCAAGGTGCAGAGCAGCAACTTTTTCGTCGAGCTTTTTAGGCAGGGTGTAAACTTTGGCTTCGTATTTGCCAGCCGGAGCAGTCCACAGTTCGATCTGTGCCAGAGTCTGGTTGGTGAAAGACGCAGACATCACGAAAGAGGGGTGACCTGTTGCGTTGCCAAGATTTACCAGGCGGCCTTCTGAAAGGACGATCAGACGTTTACCATCAGGGAAAACAACTTCATCAACCTGTGGTTTGATATTGTCCCACGTGAAGTTACGCAGGGCTTCGATCTGAATTTCAGAGTCAAAGTGACCGATGTTGCACACAATGGCGCGGTTTTTCATGGCGCGCATGTGCTCAAGGGTAATGACGTCAACATTGCCGGTAGCTGTCACGAAAATATCGCCACGTGATGCAGCGTTTTCCATGGTAACAACTTCATAGCCTTCCATAGCGGCCTGCAGGGCGCAGATCGGGTCAGCCTCGGTTACCAGCACGCGGCAGCCTGCGTTACGCAGAGAGGCAGCAGAGCCTTTGCCAACATCACCATAACCGGCAACGACAGCAATTTTACCAGCCATCATCACGTCAGTACCACGGCGGATCGCATCGACCAGGCTTTCGCGGCAGCCATAAAGATTGTCGAATTTTGACTTGGTTACGCTGTCGTTAACATTGATTGCAGGAACTTTGAGTTCACCGGTTTTCTGCATTTTCCACAGGCGGTGCACACCTGTTGTTGTTTCTTCAGAAAGTCCTTTAACATCGGCGAGCAGCTCAGGGTATTTGTCGTGCATCAGCACGGTCAGGTCACCGCCGTCATCGAGAATCATGTTCGGGGTCCAGCCATCAGGGCCTTTAACCGTCTGCTCGATACACCATACGAATTCTTCTTCGCTAAGGCCTTTCCATGCAAAAACCGGAATGCCAGCTGCGGCCATAGCTGCCGCTGCGTGATCCTGGGTGGAGAAGATGTTGCATGAAGACCAGCGCACAGTCGCACCGAGAGCTACCAGGGTTTCCATCAGAACAGCAGTCTGAATGGTCATGTGCAGGCAGCCTGCAATGCGTGCTCCTTTAAGAGGCTGGCTTTTGCCATACTCTTCACGGAGCGCCATCAGGCCTGGCATTTCGCCTTCTGCAATGGAAATTTCCTTGCGGCCCCATTCAGCCAGAGAAATGTCTTTTACTTTAAAGTCGCTCATCGTGGTTCTCTAATCCTCTTGAGATAAGGTGGATTTTTATACATCCCGAACTCCGCGCAGGCCAGAGAGAAGGAGAGTTTTTCTTATTTTAATGTTATAATGACTTGCAACAGGTAAGCTTTTAAGAGCATGGAGAGAGCCACGGGCTGATTTTTGAGCGGGCTCACGGACCGCTTTTAAAGAGATATTGTTGTGATTGTAGCTATTATCCGTTCTGTTATTTTTAATGTCGCCTCCTTTTCTTTGACAATGCTCATGGGTGTGGGGGCATTTTCTGTGCGCTGGTTTGCGCGGGGCTATGCGTTACCATATGCAAAGCTGTGGTCGCGACTGGTGCTTGCGCTTTTTCAGTCTGTATGCGGGGTTAAAGTTCATATTGTCGGGCGGGAAAATCTGCCGGCTGAAGGCCCTTTGCTGATTGCTTCTCAGCATCAGTCAGCGTTTGACACTCTTATCTGGATGTTACTTGTTTCCAGGCCCTGTTACGTCATGAAAGGGGAACTGCGCAAAATACCTCTTGTCGGGCCAATGCTTATTCTCGCCGGCATGATGCCCATTAACCGTTCTGCCGGGACCAGGGCTTTACGTGTTTTGTTGCAGGAAACCAGCAAGGCGATGGATGTTGGCAAACAGGTGATTATTTTCCCTGAAGGAACAAGAACAGCTCCGGGGGAGAGGGTGCCGCTCAAGCCTGGTATTACGGCTATGGCAAACCATACAAAACAACCGGTTATTCCTGTAGCCACAAACTCCGGTGTGTTCTGGGGGCGGAATGCTTTTCTGAAAAAATCAGGGGATTTATATGTGGTCATTGGCAAGCCAGTGCAGCCTGCGCCTGGTAAAGTGATGATTTCTGACATTCAGCAGGCCTGGAGAGATATGGAGGAGACATTTTCTCCCTGATGTATTGGTTGTGACGGCATGACAGGACTTAAAACGCGCAGAAAGATTTTATATCGCTCTGTTGTGCTCGCGCTGTGCGGCATCCTGTTATGCGGTATGGCGGATTTTATATTAAGTTTGTCTGGTCAGTTTTATTTAAAGCGCCAGCTTGTCGCCTTTCAGCAGCAAAGCGGGTGTACGCTCAGAGCGACAAAGCAGACAAGCTACCCCGGTATTTTTTTTAATCCTTCAGTGCAGCTTTCAGGTGCTTCGGTAAGATGCTCGGAGAAAGCACTTTTTTTTGCTGAGAACGTCCGGCTGGGTTTTTCACCTTTTCATCCTTTTTCAGCTGTTCTGAGGCTTGAAGGCGGAGAACAGCTGGGGCTGTCTTTATCCTCAAAGCAGAGCGATGTCTGGCAAATGGCAGGTGCTCCTGTTGAGCTTTTGCTTCCGTTGCGGGGGGTATTTCCTCTTTCTGCTCAGGATATAGCGTTTTCTACAGATTTTATCACGCTTTCCTCCCGGCAGGGTGTACTGGCGCAACACGCTCTTTCACTGCGCCAGGTAAAAGGGCGTATGCTTATTAACCCAAAGGCTGAGGCTGATAAGCGGATAGCGGGTTTGCACATCACTGCGCAGAAGCTTAACATCGCGCCCGGTCGCCACGTGTTAACTAATGTTTCTGTCGTTGTGACAATTCCTGGTCCTTTATCTGAGCGCCGGCAAAGCTGGCAGCGTTTGTTACGCAGTACCGGTGATGTGGCAGAGCAGAAAGAAGGTAATTCTGGTTCTGAGCCGGTAACGGCGGCCCAGGCTTTACCTGATATTCTTATTCCTCAGGCTGAGGCAGACTGGCAGGGTCTGCATATGACCTGGGCTGCAAAACTCTTTGTGCTTGAGCATGAAGGGCTGAGTGGTGACAGCTGGTTGACTCTGACGAGTTTCCGACCGTTTTTTGAGCAGCTGAGGCATGATAATATAGTGCCGGAGCAGCAACAGGAAATTATGACAAAGCTTGATGCCGTTTTATCTCGTAATGAGAAAACACAGCCGCGCTCTGTGACGCTGTTTGTTCCCGTTCGTCATAGTGAGATTGTGTTTGCCGGTTACAGTGCCGGCTCTCTGCTTTCTGCCCTGCATACCGCCGAAGGGCTGATGCAGGGCAGGCAGGCTGATACAACTGTTTCTCATTAAGAGAGGTTGTTTAGAAGTTATCTTTTTCCTGACGCCATTTTGTAAAGGTGGCTACATCTTTTGCCAGCAGAAAGGGGTTGGTAGCCCGTTCTGTGCCAAGTGTTGTTGGCAGGGTTGGCAGATTTTCAGCCCGCAGCTTCTTTACCTCTTCAATGCGAGCCTGCAGAGCTTTGTTGTCGGGGTTTGTATGATGCGCAAAAGCCGCGTTGCTCAGTGTATATTCATGGCCACAATAAACACGGGTCTCGTCAGGCAGACTGTTAAATTTGCTCAGAGAGTCAAACATCTGTGCCGGCGTACCCTCAAAAAGGCGGCCACAGCCCATGCTAAAGAGTGTGTCACCGCAGAAAAGGGCAGGAGGAGCACCGTCAAAATAAAAAGCGATATGCCCGATTGTGTGTCCCGGTACATCCAGCACCTTCGCAACAGAGTCACCTACGGCTACTGTGTCACCCTCACGCAATGCAATATCAAGCTTTGGCAGGCGGCTGGCATCGTTAGCAGCCCCTGCGACTTTTGCATTGTAGCGCTTTCTCAGGGCCTCTGTGCCATCTGTATGGTCAGGGTGGTGATGTGTAAGCAAAATCAGGTCAGGTTTAAGGTTTGCAGCATCAAGTGCTTTTTCAACCGGTTCTGCGACTCCCGGGTCAACAATGGCTGTTATGCCAGTTTTTGTGTCGGTTAAAACCCAGACATAGTTGTCTGACATGACAGGGATGGGGTGCACTGAAAGAGACATTACGGGGGCTCCTGTATAGCGTAAGTCATAAAAGACTATATGATCTGTAGTGTCACAGGATCAAAGGATCATGATAGACATGAACTATGCAAAACGTCACTTTTTCAGCGTTGTCTGATTTTTATGCAACCGGGACCGGCCAGAGATGTATGTCGCTGTTGCATCGTCAGGTCAGAGTTTTCTGGCCGGATCTGACTGCCGGGCAGAAAGTGCTTGGAGTGGGCTATGCTTCCCCTTGCCTGCGCGCCTGGCCGGGGCTGCAGATGAATCCTGTTTCAGTTGTTTTGCCGCATTATGATGGTGTGAAGCGTGGAGGGGCGGGTCTGCGTGACAGCATGGTGCATACGCTTGTTGGCGAAGCAGGTGTTTTACCGTTTCAAAGTGAAAGTTTTGATCGTGTTGTCCTGATGCATGCTTTTCAGACGCAACGCCAGGCTGTCAGGCTATTGCGGGAGGCCGCCCAGGTTTTGCGGGATGACGGGCGTATGATTTTAATTTTCCCCGCAGCTCTGACGGGGCGCAGCCGTCTGAAGCACACCCCGTTTGCCAGAGAACTGGCTTTTTCATCTTATACGATAAAGCGTTTACTCGATCTTGCCTGCCTGAAAGCAGAGCGCCAGGAGAAGATGTTTTTTCTCCCCCTGACCTGGGAATGTAAAAACGCTCATATTAATTTTGTGAGCGATATTGCAGGTAAAATGTTCGTACCTGGTCTGGGTAGCCTGTGCGTTATTGAGGTTGTGAAAAATATCAATGCTTCTCTCACATTACCTCTTCCGGTCTGGCAACGGCGGTGGCGGCGGTATATAAGTCACCGGCCGGCTTTTTTACGTTCTTTTATAAGGTGATGGTTTCGGTATACTCTGCGTATCTGCAGGAGAGTTAAAAAAAGATCTCACCTGCAGGTTTAAGGTTATTCGGGTCCTCTGTCCCGCATATGGTGTGGTTTCTTGTCAGATATGTTTCGGGGGTAAGACCATTCCGGTTTCATTTTTTCTTTGTGGCCTTCTTATCTGCCTGGCCGGTTGCGGTATCGTTACGGTTCTGCCGGCAGCGAGGTTTGGGCGGGCAGAGCCGTGGCGTGCTGAAATACTGGTCGCATTCTGGGTGCTGACCGGTCTTTTGTCTGCGGTCGGTACAGTGCTGCGTATTGAAGGTGAGCTGAGCTGGTGCCCGGTTTTTGGCATGGATGGCCCGGTTTTACCTATGATGGTACTGCTGTCTTTTGCCGGAGGGGTCAGTGGCTCGGGGCGTTATGGTGTTGCCTGTGTGCTGAGTGGTTTTGCTTTCCTTGCGCTTTCGCCGCTTATTTTTGGCCTCCTTGTGGGTACGGCTTTGATTCTTCTGGTGAGAAAAGGGTGGATTGGTCTTTGTCTGCCTGTGGCCGTGGTGCCGGCTACAGTGCCTGTTGACAGCCTTCTTTTTACGCCGGCCTTGTGTGTTATGGTCCTGCTGCTGGGCAAGGCGACATCCGTACAAACTGGTCCTTCTGCCCTGCTGCCTGGCGCGACAGGTTTGTTTCTGCTTGGGCGATTACTCACTGAATCAGGTGTGTTACCTTCGGTTTGTCAGTTTTTTCTGCTTTGTTGCGGCTGTGGCGTCGCTTTGTCTGGCAGCATGCAGGCTTTACGTCGTTCGTCTTCTGCCGGTCAGCTGATGTCGGGTCTGGTCACATCAGGTTTCGGCCTGCTGGTCGTTATTCTTGTGCTGGCATTTGGCACGACACTTGAGGGCGGAGAGCAGTTCAGAACAGCAGCTCTTCTGGCCGCCGGAGCACCTTTTTTATCAGCTCTTGTCCTTTTATGGCTCTGTCAGGACACAAAAGACGCATCTCCGGAGCGGGAAGAGGGCGCCAGTTCTCTGATTTTACCCTCCCGTCTAAAAGGATGCTACGCCCAGGGCATTATGGCATGTGCTTTGCTTTTTCTGTCTGGCCTGCCGCCGCTGGGGAGTTTTTCAGTCTTATGGTGTTTTATTGGTGCAGCTGAGCAGGCTGCTCGCGCAGTACCTCCGTTACAGGCGCTGGCAGTGATTGTGCTTACCGTAATAACCTCCTGCGTTATGGTCATTAATATTCTGGCTTTGCTGCGCCTGGTTCTTGCCGTTGTGCGTTCTCGTTCCACACAGGAAGATAAAGATACAGCGCAGAGTATTTTTACTTTGCTGCCCGCACTGGTTTGTGTCGCAGCGGCTGCTGTCGTTGCATTCTTTCCGGGAGGATGGCTTGCCTTTGCAGATAATCTTCTCGCCGGTACTTTTCAACGTCCGTTCCTGTGGTCAAAAAGCATTACAGTCTGGTTTATCAGTTCATCTGAGAGTTACACCCCTCTTTATTGTGTAATGGCTTTGTTACTGTGTGCTGGCTGCCTTCAGATGTTCAGTACACTTTTTAAAATATCGCCTCTCCCTCAGGCGCAGTTTCAGGCTCCTTTCTGGCAGCAGGGGGCACCCTTCATACAGGCTGAAAAAAAGGAGCTGAATTCCATCTCTCCTGTCCCTTCTGACAGACAGTTTAATGCTCAGGTTGATACTTTTCTGGGGTGGCAGACATACAAAGTTTCGGTTCATACCGGCTGGCAGAAATGTGTCGCGGCAGTCAGTCCGTTATGGCAGTTTGTCCTTAGATTTTGCGCGGTGTGTGAAGCACAGAGTGGTGTTCTTGTTTTACTGTTTCTTGGCGCCGGGCTGTTTTTAGGATTATTTGCAGGATAATGACGTCGTTTTCTCCCCCGCTGATCCTGACATGGCAATGGTATCTGCTTATTGTAATCGCGTTATTTTTTCAGATTATTCTGATGATGTATGCGGCCCCTTATTTTCGCGGGTTTGTTGATCTGCTGGCTGGCAGAATAACAGGGCAGCTGCGTTACTGGCCCGGTGGCAGGTGGCAGAATATAAGGCATCAGTTAAAGCGCCCTGGTATCATGGCTCCGGGTCAGCAGGTCGGGTGCATTGTAACGCGGGTTGCTTTTGTTCTTGCCATCGCTGTCTGTGGCATGGTGCCTGTTTTTTCTTTAAGTCCTCCCGGCTTTCCTGCTCCTGGTTTGCTGCTCATCTGTGCATTGCTTGTGCTGGTGTCTGTGTTGCTGATGCTCCCCGTAATGATTCAGGCAGGGCAGTCTGCTTCAGACGGATATCTGAGCGGTGTCAGCGATATACTGCTTTTACCTGCGCTTACGCCAATATTGCTGATGACCGGCGGCCAGGACCTCAGCAATTTTCTTATTCACACAAGAGCCTATTCTCCTTCAGGGGAGGGAGCACCTTTTGTGCTGGCCGGGGCTGCTATATTCCTTGGTGCTCTCGGGCAGGGTGGCAGCGTTGCGGACGAGGCTCAGTGTCCTCTTTCTGGCGCAGACCGGGGATTATGGCTCTGGACTCATGACATTCTTCAGTTGTGCTGGATAACGCTCGCCGGTGATATTGTCTGGTCGGGGGTGCTGGCTTTGCCGCTCCCTGAGGAGGGTGCCACAGCATGGATGGTAAATTGTTTTTACGGTACCGGAGGCTGGGTCCTTAAACTGGTCTGTGCGATGTTTTTTCTGGTGCTGATCCGGCTCGTTCTTTTGTCGGTGATAAAGCGCGGGCGTGTACGTTTTTTATCTGTTTTTCTGGCAGGGCTGGTCGCCTGGCAGATTGCAACGCCTCTTTTCCTTCCGGTATCTGATAAAAACGAGAAAGGCACGCCGCCTTCGCATAAAACATCATGGTACAATGAGGAAGAAGGAGGGTTTGCGCCATGACACTGGCCGCTGTAATCGTTCCGTTCCTTGCTCTTTGTGTTGCAGCACGCAGCATAGCTTTTTTGCCGGCTCTGGGCATCATGACGGCCGTTGCCATGCTTATTGATGCCCTGACACCGCTGCAGGAGGCAGGGGCTGCCTTTGCTGTAATACTGGGTGTCGGCCCTGTTTTGTTTCTTAATTTCTATCAGTATGACGAGGTGAGAGAAAGTAAGGTTATCGCAGCACCTTTTTTACTTCCTGGTGTGATGATTTTGCTCATGCTGATGAATTTATACCCCGATGGCACGGTTTTTCCCGCAGGTATATGTGTTGTTATGGCAGGGTTAGTCACAGTGAGTGTTCGCCAGACGATGGTCTGGCAGTGGGCTGGCCTTCTTACCTGTGCAGAGGGTGTTTTATTATCTGCCGTGATGTACAGGCAGGTGACGGCATTTGCGGTTACCGCACTGATCGGCTGTTGCATTGCTATACTGGGTGGGGCCTGTGTGCACCGGGTGATGCCGCGCGTGCATGTCGTTCGTGCTCCTGTACGTCAGGAGCATAAAAATAAAAAATGGCAACGCAGCCAGCAGGATGATGGTGATGCGCTGGATCATGCCGCTGGTGCACCACACCCTGACTATGTGCCTCAGCGCTCTGGTGCGTCAGATAGGGGATCTGCTTCCTGATGACGGCTTCTCTTTTTTTTGCAGCCCTTTCGTTTGTCTGGCCCTTTCTGGGTGCTGTTCTCGTTGCTATGACCGGAAAAGCACAGAACCGCCGGCTTTCTTTGTGGGCAGCAGGTATAGCCTGCCTTCTCTCTGTCGTAGTGTTTCTTAATCCCGGTACTGTTGCTTCAGGGTGGGACGATGACCCCGTGCAGAGGGCCGGGCGTGTTATGCTGGCCTTTGGCCTGTTGATGACCGTGCTGGAGCAAAAGAGTTTTCAGACACGTTTATTACGCAGCCTGCCTTATGTTTCTGTCGGACTTGCGGACCTGGCATGTATTACACCAGAGCCGGTTGTGGGGCTTGGTCTGCTTGGTTTATCCCTTGTTTACGGGGTGTTCGTTATTGGCCATGCTGCGGGCAAAGCCATGGTGGGCTGGCGTATTTTGCGTAGCATGGCGGTTGGTCTGTTTCTTGTCCTGGCCGGACTTTTGCTGCCGCCAGGAAAAACCGAGGCAGGCATTATGCTTGCCTGTGGCAGCATTGTTCTTGCCGGACTGGTGCCATTCAGCATGATCTGGGCAGAGAATGTCGATCTCGCTTTCTTTCGTCCCTTTGTGGGGGCTGTCATCCTTCTGTCTTTACATTTTCGTGCAGCAGGAGGGGATGCCTTTCACACAACACTGATTATAGCAGGGCTTGTTTCTCTCTGGTTTACGGCTGTCAGTACACGTGGTGACGATAAGTGGTATCGTTTTTACTCTTTTCCACTCGCGCTGGCTTTTATTGCGGTGGGTGCCAGAGCTGATGTCGCCGCTCTTTTATTTTTGTGTGGATGGTGTCTGGCCGGGGGAACTGAAATGGCTAAGTACGCATGGGCGGCCCGTGCCCTGGCCTGCCAGCCACCCGGAGCACCGTTTGTTGGCTGCCTGCTCTTATTTTCTGTGCTCAGCGACATGTCATGGATGCTGACTATACTGACAATAGGCGGTATTCTGGGTGTGATTTTACGTGTGTTTCCTAAAAATTCGGGAGACCTTTCTTTCTGGCCTCATGACAGTGCAGGGCGTGTCGCCTGTGTTGTGCTGGTTGCAACGGGTTTTATGGTGCCTTTGGCTATGATGCTGGGGGTTTTCTGATGGATCCTGTAAGTTATATTCAGTCAGGTACTGTGACAGAAACATCGTGGCGTTATGTGCTGGGAGAGATGTTATGGCGGGACCTGATAGAAAGCCTTAAAGAACATCCTTTGTCTTTTACCGGCCTGTGGTGCGATGGCACGTATGTTCATGCGCTCTTTATGCAGCCTGATATGCAGCCTCTGGCAGCCAGCCTGTTATTAGAAAATAATCGTTATCCTGCTCTGTCATCTGCGCGTCCTGTTTCAGCATATTATGAGCGGATGATTTTTGATCTCTATGGTGCCGAAGCGATGTGGTGCCAGGATGAGCGTCCCCTGGTTGATCATGGGTTATGGTCTGTCAGGGGGCCGCTGAGCGGTAATACAGACACGTCTGAAAAGTCGCCAGAAAGACATTTAGTGTTTCAGCCCTCGGATGAGATTATGCAGGCCGGTGGGGTACAGGCATCGTCAGGCCCTGCAACAGGCGGCCTTGAAACGCCGGTTTATATTGCTCTGGCGACAGATAATGGCGGGCAGATACGCCGTGCCGAAGCAGTTAATGGTTATGCGCATCGTGGTCTTGCACAGCGCTGGCACATGTCGCGTATAGAGGAGGCATGCCGTTTAAGCGGGCGTGTCGCAGCAGGCTCTTCTGTCTCGCATCAACTGGCTTTTTGTCAGGCGGTAGAGGCGGCCTGCGGGCAGAGTGTTGAAGAAGAAGTTGAGCTGCTGCGTGTTGTGTTGCTTGAGTTTGAGCGTATTACGCATCATTTGTTCGCGCTTGCTGCTATAGCCCGTCATGCGGGTGCGTCACTTGTTGCCTCTCAGTGTATGATGTTTCGCGAAAAGCTGCTCGCTGTTGCAACTCCTGTTCTGGGCTCACGCCTGCTGATGGATCATATTGTACCTGGCGGCGTCAGCCTGCAGCAGGCTGCTGAGGCCGGAGAGTTATGTCGCCATCTCTCTGAGCTTGGTGAGGAGTTTTATCCTTCTCTGGCGGCATTGTGGCGCAACTACCCCGGTCTTTCCGCACGTTTGTCTGACATTTTATGTGTTGATCGCAGTATGTGTGATCGTTTTGGTGTTGATGGTCCTGTTCTGCGCGCAGCTGGCGGAGAGGGGGATTTCAGGCGTCTTTTATGGGCCTATGACGGAGTATGGCGTTTTACAACCGGACGCGAAGGCGGATGTGCTGAGGACCGTGTTGCTGTGATGGTCGCAGAAACAGGCGAAAGCCTGCGGATGTTACGTGACCTTGGCCCCCGCCTTGGTCTGACTGCCGGAGGGCGGACTGAGCTTTCTGTTACAGACAGTGAGGGTATCGGTGTTTCAGAAGGCCCATGGGGTATGGTGCTCTACTGGGTTATCCTGCGTAGCGGACGGGTTGAACGGGTGTATGTCAGAGACCCTGCCGCTGCGGCGCTGATGGTTTTTGAGGCGGCTTTGTCTGGTCAGGATATTTCAGACCTTGAACTGGGGCGTGCCTCTTTAGGTGTAAATGCTGCCGCGTATGATGGTTAAACAAAAAGGCCTGATAGTATGAGTTTGATGCGTGCAGTTTTTGATGCCTGTTTTACAGGCGGCGGGACACGTCTTAAACCTGCCGGCCCACGCTGGCCGCTGCTCCTCTTCCATGTGGATACAGGAGGGTGCGGTGGCTGCGGTATGGAGCTGGAGGCCCTGGCTGCCGGAGCCTGTGATATGCGTGGTGCTGGTTTTGGTTTTGTAAAGGCGCCTCAGGGTGCTGATGTTTTGCTGATAACCGGTGCACTGACACGAGCCATGGCACCGGTTATTGAGGCTGCCTGGAAAAGCATGCCTCTGCCTAAGGGGCTGATCTGTGTTGGTGACTGCGCTTTTGATGGCGGTTTTTTTACAGAAAATTATGCTGTTATGGGGGGGGTGCAGCGCAAAGTACAGATTGATCTGACCATCCCCGGGTGCCCGCCGCCGCCACAGGCTGTTCTTGATGGCCTGTGTTCGCTTTTTAGTCAGTCTGAGGCTGAAGCATCACTCTGAGAGCAGATCATCTTCCTCTGAAGTGATATGCAGATTTTCGGCTTCATGTTTAAGGCGTTTGTAGCTGGCTAAGCTCATGGGTATCAGTGACAGATACATCAGATCACCTGCTGCCAGTGTTGCCCACGTGTTAGCGACCATTAAAACAGCAAAAATACCCGTACCAAGCATGATGGGGAGTGCATAATATTTAGGGACTTTGAAGTTTTTAAATGACCAGACCGGTAAAGTGGATACCAGAAGCAGCGCGATAGCAATTAATGTTGCAGAGACAACATAAGGGTTACGGGAGATATTCAGCAGCCCGTGAAGATTCAATCTTTCCGCTTCCAGGCCTGTAAGAAGTGGAAATAAAACAATAAATGCTCCGGCAGGAGCCGGGACACCGGTAAAAAACCCGCTCGTATATTTTGGTTTTGTGTTTTCATCATCAAGCATAGAGTTAAAGCGTGCCAGACGCAGTGCCATGCAGACGATAAAGAAAAGACAGGGGAGAAAGGCGTTATATCCTCCATCTTTCAGGGCCCAGAAATAAAGAATAAAAGCGGGGGTCACGCCAAAGCACACAAAATCTGAAAGACTGTCAAATTCGGCACCAAACCGTGTTGACCCGCCCAGCATACGGGCAATGCGCCCGTCAAGCCCGTCAAGAAAAGCAGCGATCAGCAGAGAGATGACAGCGTGCTGAAAATCTCCGTTGGTTGCAAAATGCATGCCGGTCAGCCCGGCACACAAACCCAGCATAGTCAGAAGATTAGGGATAAGACGGTTAAAGGAAATGCCGGTCATTTTTTTACGAACACGGCGTTTTAACCGTCTTGCCGGGGGTTTTTTTGCTCGAAACTGAGGCTCTGCCTCAAAATCATCTTTATGCATTTCTCGCTCCGTTATGCCCGCTGTGTTCGCATTATCGGTCATTATGCCGAATGGTTTGTTCTTCAGGCGAGCGGGACAAACCTCTGGTCATAAAACGCAGCATTAAAAACCCTGGCACACTCATTCTTCCTAAAGGCGCGCCATAACAGTTTCGCCGCCGATCATTGTCTGACCAACAGATACCAGAGGCTCTACACCGGGTGGCAGGTATAGGTCTGTGCGCGAACCAAAGCGAATAAGCCCGAAGCGCTCTCCGGCTTCAACCTGCATCCCTTCAGAAACACTGCAGACGATACGACGTGCAATAAGGCCTGCAATCTGTACAACTGCCAGTATACGGCCATCGGGAAGGCGCAGACTCATGGCATTGCGTTCATTCAGGTCTGAAGCTTTGTCAAGGCTGGCGTTGAGAAACTGGCCTGGGTGATAGGCAATGCAGGTTACAGTGCCGGCCGCAGGGACACGATTCACATGCACGTCGAGCACTGACAGAAAGGTTGCAATGCGCCATACCGGTGCTGTGCCCATGTTGAGTTCAGCCGGTGGTGCAATTTTTTCAATCGATACAATACGTCCGTCAGCCGGGGCAACGGCAACATCGTTGCGTGCGGGTGTGTGCCGCTTAGGATCACGGAAGAAATACAGGCAAAAGCCGAAAAACAGTGCACTGGTGGTGCTCAGTAATTTTGCTGTCGTTTTCAGATGGCGGTTAGAGATTTTACGGCTCAGAAAACGGCTCACGAGTGTCGTCGCGCCAGACGCGAGAAGAAAAGGTCGTGCCTCAGGGTGAGGGGGAGCCATCACTTTTAGGATGGAAGCAATCAGAGACATGACGTTTTTCCTTGTCGGCATAAAATAAAGCAAGGGCTTAAGAACGCCAGCGGGTAAAAAAAAGCAATATAGTTTCCCGCTGGCAAATGGTGCTCTTAGTTCTTTTCAGACAGAATCTGACGAACAGCTTCAAATGCAGCATCAGCAGCGTCAGCATCCGGGCCGCCGGCCTGAGCCATATCGCGCCGTCCGCCACCACCTTTGCCGCCCATGGCAATGCTTGCAGCTTTTACAAGAGCTACCGCATCAAGCTCCTCGGTCTTGTCGGCTGCTACAGCTGCAACGACACTGCCCTTGCCTCCGGCGGTAGAAATCAGAACGACGACATCCGTTTCACCCTGTTTGAGAATGGTTTCAGCAAGTCCCTTGAGCTCGCGGGGGGCTGTGTCACCAACATTGCGAACGGCAAGACGTACACCAGCTACCGTTTCCGTTCCGGCTGAAACCGCATTACCCGCGGCCAGCTGGCGCTGGAGCTGCGAAATCTGCTTCTCCATAATGCGACGTTCTTCAAGCAAAGTTGCCAGGCGTTCAGGCGCATCAGATACACTGACCTTCATCATGCCGGCCATCTGCTGCAGACGCTGCTCGTTTGCGAGTGAGAAGTCCTCAGCGGCTTTACCAGCCAGAGCTTCAATACGGCGGATACCGGCAGATACACCGCTTTCTGACGTAATGTGGAACAGCCCTATGTCACCGGTGCGGTTAACATGCGTGCCACCACACAGCTCAACAGACCATGCGGCTTTGCTGCCGTCAGATACGCCCATAGAAACTACGCGTACTTCATCGCCATATTTTTCACCAAACAGAGCCATTGCACCTTCGGCAACCGCTTCATCCGGTGTCATTGAACGGGTAACGACCTGTGAATTTTCTCTGATCAGGCGGTTTACCTCAGCTTCGACCTGCGCAAGCTCTTCAGCTGTGACAGGGCGGGGCTGGCTGATGTCAAAACGCAGGCGGTCTGGCCCGTTCAGGCTGCCTTTTTGTGTCACATGCGTCCCAAGAATACGGCGCAGCGCTTCATGAAGCAGGTGGGTTGCTGAATGGTGAGCGCTGATAGCTGAGCGGCGTTCATGATCAACCGTTGCTGTCACAGCCGTACCCGGGCGCAGCGTACCTTTAATGATGGTGCCGTAATGAACGATCAGATCACCAGCTTTTTTCTGCGTGCCGGTGATGGCAATTTGCAAATCTTTGCCTGTCAGTGTGCCGGTGTCACCAACCTGACCACCACTTTCGCCATAGAACGGAGTCTGATTGAGCAGAACAGCAACTTCGTCACCGGCTGAGGCTTCTTTGACGAAGGCGTTACCTGAAACTACGGCCTGCACTTCACCATCTGCCTGACGGGTAGAGTAACCAAGGAACTCGGATGAGCCGAACTTATCCCGTGCTTCAAACCAGATCGTTTCAAGCGCGGTATCGCCTGAGCCAACCCAGGAGGCACGAGCACGCTCACGCTGCACAGCCATAGCAGCATCAAAGCCACTGACATCAACGGTATGACCGCTGCTGCGCAGGGCATCCTGTGTCAGGTCGAGGGGAAAGCCAAAAGTGTCATAAAGACGGAAGGCCACATCACCTGGCAGGGGTGCGCCGGAAGGCAGCTTATCAGTTTCTTCCGTCAGAAGAGCCAGACCACGGTCAAGCATAGCCTTAAAGCGCTCTTCTTCACCACGCATAGTTTCGCGGATTAGGCTCTCGCTGTGTGTGAGTTCAGGGTACGCCTGGCCCATCTGCTGGAGCAGAACAGGGAGCAGCTTGTGGAATGAAGGGTCCTTCGTACCCATCATATGCAGGTGACGCATAGCGCGGCGCATGATGCGGCGAAGGACATAGCCACGACCATCTTTGGCGGGCAGCACACCATCAGCGATCAGAAAGGCTGATGAACGCAGGTGATCAGCTACAACACGATGACTGGCTTTGAAAGCGCCATCTGCGGCCTGATGTGTCAGCTCAGATGATGCATGGATCAGCGCCTGGAAAATATCTGTATCGTAGTTGTCGCGCTTGCCCTGCAAAATAGCCGCAAAGCGTTCAAGCCCCAGGCCTGTATCAATAGACGGGCTTGGTAATGGTGAGCGTGTGCCTGGCGGATCTTCAAAATACTGCATGAAGACGAGGTTCCAGATTTCTACAAACCGGTCACCATCTTCGTCGGGGGAGCCAGGAGGGCCACCAAAAACGTCAGGGCCATGATCGTAGAAAATCTCAGAGCACGGACCGCACGGGCCGACATCACCCATACGCCAGAAATTGTCAGCTGTAGGGATGCGGATGATACGGCTGTCATCAAGTCCTGCAATTTTGCGCCAGAGGCTGGCAGCCTCTTCGTCTTCAGCATAAACTGTGACGAGCAGCTTTTCTTTGGGCAGGCCGAAATTTTTTGTTACCAGTGTCCAGGCAAGCTCAATTGCTTCAGGTTTGAAATAATCTCCAAACGAGAAGTTCCCCATCATTTCAAAAAAGGTATGATGACGGGCTGTATAGCCAACATTATCAAGATCGTTATGCTTGCCGCCTGCTCTTACAACCTTCTGCGCTGTTGTTGCACGTGAGTAAGGTCGTGTTTCCTGTCTGGTGAAGACATTTTTAAACTGAACCATGCCTGCATTGGTAAACAGCAGAGTAGGGTCATTACGTGGTACCAGCGAAGAAGAGGGGACAATCTGGTGCCCTGTTCCGGCAAAGTAATCCAGAAATGTAGTGCGGATATCGTTTGTTGTTAGCATGGCTTGAGGCAGACGGTCCTGAAACTGGTTGGGCACATGAGAGTGTTAAGCGGTATTCTTTGCAGAAAAAATCCATAAAACACCAGTCACGGCCAGGCAGGAAAACAAAGAAACTTCCTTAACCCATCGTTCTATGTAGCGCACTCCGCTCTTTACTGAAAGAGGCGGTGTTATTCAGCGTGGTAAATGCATCATGCAGCATCTTTGGTGGGAGATGTTTTTTCCGGCTCTGATTGTACGTTACTCGTCTGATCCGGAGATGGAGCAGAGGATATGGTTTTTCGAAAAACGATTTTTTCGCTCAGGTTAAAATTGGCGATGAGGCCAGCGAGGGAGCCGGCTGCCAGCGCAATAACCGGATAATCCCTGCACAGAGGGAAGAAGTAAAATAGCGTATAAACCGTACTGCGATTAAGCAGAAAACCAAGACTGTTTGCGACAAGAAAACGAGCCCACTGACGGAGCGGATGATCAAAGGATTCGACTTCTCTGAATGTCCAGAGGCGATTGAGCAGCCAGTTAAGGGTGGCTGCGACAAAATATGCAATAAGAGTGGCAGCTGTCAGGCCAGTAAAAGGGCGCAGACCATAAACGGTTGCAGAATCCCATATAAAGCCCAGGCAGCCGATACTTCCAAATTTGAAAAGCCTTATCACCATTGCGGTATTTTCCGCTGTAGTGAATCGGGAAAGGAAAATTGTAAGCTTTTCAGACACTATATTTTACGCCCCTGTGTGAACACAGAAGAAGGATAGCAAAAAAAAAGAGGTGTCGTGAGACACCTCTTTTCCTTGTCATAAAGACCAGCCGTATTAGTGGAGGATGATTTCCACACGACGGTTCTGAGGCTCACGTGTATCAGGGCCTGTTGGGACCAGTGGGTGAGCTTCACCATAACCATGAACGTCGATTGCAGCAGCAGGAACGCCATCGCGGATCAGTTCAGCTTTTACGCTGTCTGCACGACGAACAGAAAGACCCAGGTTGTATTTCTCACCACGTGGGCCAGGGTGTGCTGCTGAGTTATCGGTGTAGCCGTTAACTTCGATGCGTGTTGTCTGAACGTGTGTTGAAGCCTGTGCAGCTTCAGCTACGATCTGACGAGCGCGTGCGCTGAGTGTTGCTTTATCCCAGTCGAAGAACACCAGGTAAGAACGAGCTGGTGCGTGTACTGGCACTGCCGGAACAGGAGCAACAGCTGGTGGTGCTGGTGGAGCTGTGTCGAAAGCGTAACGCAGGCTCAGGATGAACTGATGATTGAAGCGCTGGTCAAAGTTAACGTGACCGCGACCTGTGCTGCCGTTGGCATAGTTAGCTGATGAAGAGAAAGCTCCATCAACGAATGAGCCAGGCTGGCCAATCATACGGTATTCAGTTGTAACCTGCAGGCCAGGAATGCCGGTGTCATAAGCTGCACCGATGATGCCCTGGTAAGCAAAGCCACCGTTTGTGCCGCCAAGATGGCTTGTGTTTTTGTTAGAGAAATAAGAGTAGGTTGGGTTGTAATGCTGCCACAGGTAGCCGGCACCAACACCAACGAATGGTGTAACAGGCACATCAAGGCCAAACTGCTTCAGGTCAATGTCGTAAAGAACATTAACGAAACCACCGTAAGACTGATCACTGCTGCGTGTTTTGTTAGCAACAGATGCCGTGCGGTGATTGATTTCTGAGTAGTTGTAAACACCTTCTACTTCAGCGCGGAGACCGTTGCCGAAGCCCCAGCCAAATGCACCAAAACCGGTGAAGCCGTTCTGGTGGCGGTAGCGTGAAGAACTGACGTTCTCATCGCTTGATGCGCCACCGGCAAAGCCGGAGATGTGAGCATGCTGGCTCTGGACCAGGTTGTAGCCGCCACCAACGTTGACGTAAGGTCCGGTAATGGTGGTGGCAGATGCGGCCGCAGGAGCCGCTGCCATTAGTGTGGTTGCAAGTAACGCCGTGCGGAGACGCATTTTTTCGCCCTCAATAATTCATCTGTTAATTATGCCGCCAACCATTCGGCGGACCAAGTTACTTTAGATGCCTGAAGTTCTAATAAAACGATTAGTTCTAAAATAGAAACCCGTAGCTGCATCCTTACTGCCATTACAAAACACAATTGTGTCCTGGGTGCAACAGTTTGTTTCGCTCCGACAAACAATTATTGATGCAACTGTTTGAAGAATAAGGCAGTGATTTCAAGTCGCAGGCTTCATATCAGGCAGCCTGCGCAGTTATCTCGCCGTTAAACACGGCAGGATTATGGCAGACCTGACGAGGTCTGCCATAATAAATCTGAAAGGTTTAAAAAATCTTTTTTTAAGATATGCAGCCGTCTTCGGTCAGGACCTCATGCACAAGATGGTCGTCAATATCGCGACTGGTGAAGGCTTCTCCGATTCCGCGTAACAGAACAAAAGAAAGTTTGCCGTCCTGCATTTTTTTGTCGCGCTGCATATGAGTGATGAGTGTCCGGGCGCTGAAGCTGTATGGCAGATCACGAACGTGTGCCGGCATCTCAAGAGCATGCAAATGTGCTGTCAGCCGCTCATAGTCAGCAGCGGGGCAGAGGCCCAGTCTGACAGAGAGTGCGCACGCAAGCTGCATGCCAACAGAGACGGCTTCACCGTGAAGCAGGCGTCCGTCATATCCCATTTCAGCTTCGAGTGCGTGACCAAAAGTGTGGCCAAGGTTGAGCAGAGCCCGCCCGTTGCTGGCCTGCTGTTCACGTTCGTCAGCTGCCACGACCTCAGTTTTAAAGGCACAGGCCTGCCGTACAGCTTCGGTCTGTGCTTCTGTGTTGCCTTCAAGAACAGCTTTTCCGTTCAGCTCGCACCATCTGAACAGCCTGCGGCTGCCAATAAGCCCTGCTTTGACGATTTCGGCATATCCGGCTTTCAGTTCTCTTAGTGGTAGAGTCTGAAGGGTTGAAACGTCAGCCAGTACGGTCAGAGGCTGACAAAAAGCTCCGACCAGATTTTTACCCCACCGGGTGTTAATGCCGGTTTTACCACCAACTGAGGAGTCGACCTGTGAAAGCAGCGTTGTCGGAATCTGTACAAATGGCAGCCCCCTCAGAGTCGATGCGGCGATAAAGCCGGCCAGATCACCTACAACCCCGCCGCCCAGGGCAATGATGGCGGTTTTACGCTCAATGCCATCCTCAAGGATGGAATCGATAATGCTTTCAAATGTTTTAAAACTTTTCGACGCTTCTCCGGGCATGACCGCATGTGTGCGAAAGGTGATGCCGGTTTCACTCAGAGAGTTCTGGAGTCTTTCCAGATAAAGAGTCTCGACATTACTGTCCGTGATAATAACTGCTTTTTTCTGCGGTAGCAGCGGGGCGAGGAGAGCGCCGGCACGTTGAAGCAGGTCTGTGCCGATCAGAATGTCATATGAGGTGTGTGATAAAGCGACGGGCAGGCTGACTGGCCGGCGTGAATGAGCCAGAGCCTCGATCACTCTGGTTGTACTGTGATCCACGTTATATTCTCCGCAATCGACGATAATATCAGCTTCGGCATAAATCGGGTGACGTGCGTCCATAAGGCGTGACAGCACAATATGAGGGCTCTCCGTGTTCAGGAGCGGGCGGTGTGTCCGGCCGATAACCCGACTGAGAAGAACCGGCAGTGAGCAGCGCAGCCAGACAGAAACAGAGCGCTCGCGTACAAGGGCGCGTGTCTGGGCATCCATATAGGCACCACCACCCGTTGCCAGCACCATAGGCGGGCCTTCGAGCAGGCGACGAATGACACGGCGCTCTCCGTCACGGAAGGCAGCCTCACCGTAGAGGCGAAAAACTTCAGCGATAGAGCAGCCTGCTGCGCGTTCTATTTCAACGTCAGCATCAATAAAGGGAAGGCGCAGGCGGTCAGCAAGCCTGCGGCCTATAGTGGTTTTCCCGGCTCCCATAAGCCCCACCAGAACGATGCTGCGTCGCGAAGGAGGGGCGCCTGCATTATGCTGGTGAGTAATTTTTTCCAGGTTAAGTGGAAGCGGAGGCGGGTCTGCCGTCTGATGTGATGATAAGATACGTGATGACATGATGCTCAGCTTACCATAGAGCTGCAGGAACACATCTATGTTCTCTGCTTATGACGGGAAAAAGAAAAATGAATCGTAAGCTACTGATTGGTATTGCTGTCATCTGCCTGGCTCTTGCCGGTGGTATTTTCGCTCTGGGTGGTTCTGTTCACCCGCCTGCACAGCAGGCAGTACACGGCACCGTTGCTGTTCAGGCTGCTCCTGCTCCAATGGCTGTCATGCCAGCTGAGGCTATGCCGCCGGCACCTCCTCCGCCTGTGCCTCTGGCGGCTCCGGTGGCGCCAGCCGCACCAGCTGTTCAGGCCGCTCCGGCACCGTGATGATCAAAGGGCACGAGGCAGAACTGTTTCTTGAAATGCTGGTAGCAGAGCGTGCGGCTTCAGCGCGCACACTTGCTGCCTATGCAGCAGATCTCGAGTCGTGCTCTGATTTCCTGGCCATGCGTGGAATATTGCCTGTTGATGCAAAAACAGACGAGCTGGCTGCCTGGCTGGCTGACCTTGGTGCAGATGGGCAGGCGCGTCGTACAATTGCGCGGCGGCTGTCATGCATCAGGCAGTTTTATCTCTTCCTGCTGCGTGAGGGGATAAGGAAGGATAATCCTGCTGCGACTCTTGATTCGCCACGCCCTGAGCTGGCACTGCCTCACTTTCTCTCTGAGGCAGAGGTCGAGGCTCTTATAGAGGCCTGTCATGTGCAGGAGAGTGATAATACGGTAGCGCAGAAGCGCCGTATGCTCGTTGCGCGTGCGGCTCTGGAGCTGCTTTATAGTTCCGGGTTGCGAATTTCTGAACTGTTGTCTTTGCCCAGAGAGGCGCTGAGGGGCGAACGGCCTATGTTGCTGATTCGCGGTAAAGGCGGGCGTGAGCGTCTGGTCCCGGTTTCAGTCACGGCCTGGCAGGCGGTTAAAGAGCTGTATGCCTGTGATGCCTGGCTTGAAAGCCCATGGCTGTTTCCCGGGCGTGACCCAAAGCGTGCTCTGACCCGTCAGGCTTTTGATAAAATTCTGCACGAGGCTGGTGTCAGAGCCGGGCTTGATCCGACATGTCTTTCCCCTCATGTGCTGAGGCATTCTTTTGCTACGCACCTGCTTGCCAGGGGGGCTGATCTGCGGGCTTTGCAGATGCTGCTGGGGCATGCAGATATTTCTACGACTCAAATATATACGCATGTGCAAACAGAGCATTTGCGGCGCGTCGTAGAGAGTTGCCATCCTTTAGCCGAAGGCGGCGGCAGAAAAGGAAATTAGGGCATTTTCTCTGTGTGTATTTTGTCTCTGTGAGCTCATGAATTAATTTTGTTTTATACGCGGATATGCTATGCGCATCGCATGCATCAGTATCTTGATTTCGAAAAGCCCGTCGCCGAACTTGGTAACAAGATCGATGAACTGCGGCAGATGAGTGACCCCAATGGGGTAAATATCGCAGAGGAAACTGCTCGTCTTCAGGAGAAGGCAGAGAAGCACCTGCGAGCTATCTATGCCAGGCTGACACCGTGGCAGAAAGTGCAGGTTGCGCGACATCCGCAGCGCCCGCATGTCAAAGATTATGTGGCCGCTCTGCTGACTGAATTTACACCTCTGGCGGGTGACAGGCTCTATGCTGACGACAGTGCTGTTATTGGCGGCATCGGTCGTTTCAATGGCACCCCTGTTGTGGTGATCGGCACTGAGCGTGGCTCTGATCTTGACAGCCGCCTGGCCTGTAATTTTGGTATGGCCCGCCCCGAAGGATATCGTAAGGCACAGCGTCTGGTGAAACTGGCAGGTCAGTTTAAGCTGCCAGTTCTTACATTTATTGATACTGCAGGTGCATGGCCTGGTATTGATGCGGAAGAGCGCGGGCAGGCTGAAGCTATTGCACGCTCAATTGATGTATGCCTTGAAGCCCCTGTGCCTCTGATCGCAACAGTGATTGGTGAAGGTGGCTCAGGTGGTGCTGTTGCTTTAGGTGCCGGTGACAGGGTGCTTATGCTTGAGCACGCGATCTACTCTGTTATTTCACCAGAGGCCTGTGCTTCAATTTTGTGGCGTGACCCTAAGCAGGCGAGCGTTGCAGCTGAAACACTGCGCCTTACAGCGCAGGATCTGCTGCGCCTTAAGCTGGTTGATCGTATCATTCCGGAGCCGGTTGGCGGAGCACAGCGCGACTCGCAGGCCGTATTTAATACAGTGCGCCAGGCAATTGCAGAAGAGTTACAGCCTTTGCAGAAGCTGTCGTCATCGCGTCTTAAAGAGCTGCGGCGTGAGAAATTCCTCGCGATGGGCCGTGAAGTGCCGTCTAAGTAATTTCTCACAGGCTACAAAATTAAAAAAACCGATCAGGGCGGGGCTTCTCCTTCAACAGGAGACCCGCCTTTTTTAATAATCAGATCATAGATTGCTTCTGCCGCTTTAATAACGGCGTCTTCATCCTGGCCTTTGGCAACGAGAGCAACACCGCGTCGGCCATCCTGACGGTGAAAAGGGTATGAGCCGATATCAAGGTGCGGGTAACTAGTCTGAATATGCTCAAGCTCTTCAGCCAGAGAGCCCTCAAATAATGTTGTGGTGTGCCAGGTTCGTGACATGACAGGCAGGCCATGCTGCAGTGTCGGCGCCAGAGCAGTGAACATCGCCCGCATAATACGGGGTACACCGGCCATGACATGCACATTCCCTATTGTAAAACCAGGGGCGCCTGAGACTGAGTTAGGAATAGGGGTCGCGCCACGTGGAAATTTGGCCATGCGCTGGCGGGCGGTGTTGAAGTTCTCTCCAAACTGTTTGCTGAGCAGCTCAAATGTTGGCTGATGAAACTCCCACGGCACACCGAATGCTTCAGCAACACAGGCAGCCGTAATATCGTCATGGGTTGGTCCGATGCCACCCGTGGTGAACACTTCATCATAGCGCGCACGCATTTCGGTGACTGTCGTGACAATTGTTGCCTGTACATCAGGGATAACCCGGATTTCACGCAGAGGAATGCCCAGCTCGCCGAGGCCGGTTGCCAGAAACTGGATGTTGTCATCGCGTGTGCGGCCAGAGAGAATTTCATTACCGATCAGAATCAGAGCGGCTGTGCGGGTCATGGGTTACCTCTTTTGACACAAGTAATGTGACAATACGCTTAATAGTGCCGCAGCAGGATGTAGCGTGTGCTGTTTATGGTCAAGAGCTGTAAAAAAATAGCAGTAAAGTGCGTGACGTTATTGTTTTTTATTGACCTAAGTCTGCACAGTTCATAGCTTCCGCAAAATGTCAGATCCAAATACACCCCAACCCCCTCTTCCGCGTGCGTGGCCTTTTGAAGAGGCCCGTAAATTAGCCGATCATGTTCAGGCACGTCAGGGTCGTGTCAAAGGTGACGGCAAGGCTGCACGGCCTGCGTTGCTCGAGACCGGTTATGGCCCGTCAGGCCTGCCGCATATTGGCACATTTGGAGAGGTCGCCCGCACATCGTGGGTGCGTCAGGCTTATACTGAGCTGACGGGGCAGCCTGCGCAGCTTCTGGCTTTTTCTGACGACATGGATGCTCTGCGTAAAGTGCCCGACAATGTGCCGCAGCGCGATATGCTGGCAAAGTTTATTGGTCAGCCACTCTCGCGTGTGCCTGATCCGTTTGGAACCCACGAATCGTTTGCCGCGCATAATAACGCCCGTCTTTGCAATTTCCTTGACCAGTTTGGTTTTGATTACGAATTCGCTTCCTCAACGCTCTATTATACAGGTGGCCGTTTTGACGCCGCACTGAGGCGTGTTCTTGAAGTGCATGAGGAGATTGTCGGGGTTATCGCGCCAACACTTGGTGCAGACCGACGTGCAACCTATTCTCCTGTTCTGCCCCTGCATCCACGCACAGGTGAGGTGATGCAGGTTAAGATGGATGCAGTAAACCCGGCTGAAGGCACAGTGCGCTGGACTGACCCGGCAACAGGTGAAGTTTTCGAAACGCCGGTGACCGGTGGCCACGCTAAAATGCAGTGGAAAGCTGACTGGGCTATGCGCTGGTATGCTCTGGGTGTGGACTATGAAATGTCAGGTAAGGACCTGATTGATAGTGTGCGTCTCTCAGGTAAAATCTGCCGTATTCTGGGAGGGGAGCCGCCGGCTGGTCTGACGTATGAGCTCTTCCTTGATGAGCAGGGGCAAAAAATATCCAAGTCGAAAGGCAATGGTCTCTCGGTTGAAGAGTGGCTGCGATATGCCCCTCAGCAAAGCCTTGAGCAGTTCATGTTTAATCAGCCGCAGCGTGCAAAGCGGTTGTATTTTGATGTCATCCCTAAAGCTGCAGATGATTATCTGACTCATGTTGATAAGGCCCTGGCGTTGCAGGCCTCTGACGCTCCGGAGGGGGACCTGCGTGGGAACCCGGCATGGTTCTTTGGTAAAGGGAAGGTCGAGGCTCAGTCAGGCTCACCTGTATTCTTTAGCATGCTGCTTAACCTTGCTTCGGTTGCTAATGCAGAAACGCCTGAAGTGTTGTGGGGGTTTATCCGCCGTTACGATGCAGATGTCTCGCCTGAGACACACCCTATGCTGGCTGGTCTTGTCCGACATGCGGTCGCATATTATATTGACTTCGTGAGACCTTCTAAAGTTTTTCGTGTGCCGACAGATAAAGAGCGTGCCGCTCTGGTTGATCTGGCAGAATCTCTGCGGGGCTATGAAGGTGAGAGCACCGATGCTTCGGTGTTGCAAAATCTCGTGTTTGAGATCGGTAAACGCCATGAGTTTGACCCGCTGAGAAGCTGGTTCAGTTGTTTGTATGAAGTGCTGCTCGGGCAAAAAGAGGGGCCACGTTTTGGTGGTTTTGTTGCCCTGTATGGTGTGAGTGAAACCGTAGCACTGATTGAAACGGCCCTGTTACGAGAGCCTCAGGAATAAATCAGGCATTATTTTCAATGGACAGTAAAAATCTGTCAGATTTGCAGGGGCAGAACAAGCCAGCGGCGTGTCAGAAGCGGCGCTGGTTAAGGCATTTGCCTCACGCTCTTGGCCTGCTTCTGATGGTTGCAGCGATAGTGGTCGTTCAGCATGAGGTCAGAGATCTTAGATTTTCTGACATTAAACAGGCCATGACATCCATTTCTCAGAAAAAACTGTTTCTGGGAGTGGGGTGTACGTTTCTTTCTTATTTTATACTTTCTTTTTACGACCGGCTTGCCGTTGTTCAGGTTGGTTATAAGAAAGTGTCGTATAAACGTACGGCCTTTGCGGCTTTTTGTTCTTATGTTTTGTCTCACAACCTGGGATTTTCAGCTGTTTCCGGCGCAGCTGTCCGGTACCGCCTGTACCGTAACTGGGGGGTGGATTCCTTCTCCATCGCACAGATTATAGCATTTTGTTCAGTTACTTATCTGCTGGGGGCATCGGTTCTTATTGGTGGTGTCCTGGTATGGGAGCCTCAGGTCATTCCCCTTGCCGGTAAGCATGTGCCGGGCTTTCTGCTCACTTTTGCTGGTATTGCACTCTGGGCGCTGGTTGTAGCGTATATTGGCCTTGCTTTCAGGCTCAGGCAGATCAAAATAGGCAAATGGCAGGTTGACCTGCCTTCTCCTGCCATGGGGGTTATGCAGACTGTGGTTGCTGCGGCTGACGTAGCGGCAACTGCGGCTATTGCTTATGTCTTGCTGCCAGCAGGCGTGGCGATTGATTACCCTACATTTCTTGCAGTCTATATCGCATCATACAGCGCAGGGCTTATTGCCAGTGTTCCGGGTGGGCTGGGTGTTTTTGACGGGGCGATGCTGCTCGCCCTCGGGCCTTATATGTCTACGCCTCAGATTATGGGCGTTATTCTTATTTTTCGTCTGTATTATTATATTATTCCTCTTTTTCTGGCTGGCGGAATGTTTGCCGCGCATGAAGTTTTTATGCGCAGTGATGATGCGCTTGAGGCAAAAAAGCGGCGTAGATTACGGCAGGCTTCCCAGCCATTGCAGCCACGCCGCATCAGGCCCAGCCAGCTTGTGCGTGAAAGTGAAGCTGATTTTTCTGTCGCTGTTTCGACCGGCACGGTCTCGATCTGCGGCATTATGCTTATTTGCCTGACATTGCTTGATCCGGTTGCAAAATATCCCGTTGCTGAAGGGCACCTGCTGCTCTGGCTGAATAAAATCAGTGCTTATGTTCTTTCGCTGATGGGGGTTGGTTTTATAGGGCTTGCGGTCGGGCTGTCACAGCGGGTTACGCTCGCCTGGCGTCTGACTCTCGGGGCATTACTGTTTTCTGCTGTTATGACCTTTATGCGTGGTGACACGTTTATTGTGCCTATCATGCTGGGGTTCTCTGCATTTCTGATCGCACCATTTCGTTCATGTTACTACCGGCGTGCACGGCTGATGAGTGAGCCGCTGGCACCTTCGACACTGTTGTGTATGGTGCTGCTGTGTGGCTGCATGTTTATTCTGGTCAGTCATCATGCTGCCGGAAGCTGGTGGCAGATTGTTTTTGAGCTTTCTTTTTCTGATACGACACGTGGTGGCATAGCACTGGCTGTTTTTCTTGGGCTGGTTGTAACCGGCAGCCTGATGTGGCCTGGTCGCATAGCCGTGACACGCTGGAGTGCTGAAGCACAGGCACGTTACCTGACATTACCACACGCTCTTACGAATATAGTCAGTTCGAAGATCACTCCACAGGGTTATGTGACCGGTGAGACAAAAGAGGCGGTTATTCCTTTCTTTCGTCGTGGTAAATTTCTGGTTGCGATTGGTGATCCGGCCGGCCCTGAGAGTGACAGTGTGTCAGCGATCTGGCGTTTTCGCGATCTGGCTGTTCAGCGCGGTCTGAAGCCGGTTTTCTGGAAAGTGGAAAAATCATTTCTCAGGGTTTATGACGACATCGGCCTGAGCGTATGGCCCCTTGAGAATGATCGTTTTCATTTTTGCTACCCGGCAGAGGATATTGTGCTCGCCTCACGCTTTGTTGCAGCATACAGAGAGCAGGAGTCGTTAGTGCCTTTATCGGCTTCATAGCGCACTGTGACAGAGTGGTTTTGTAGTTGATCGTGAGTATTGCAGATGTCATTACCGTTTGTGGCGTCGTTTTTGCACGGGAATAGTGTGTCCACGGCGATATCAGCTTTTCTTCTGGCTTTTCCGGCCTTGTTCTCAATTGTGAACCCCTTTGGGGCGTCCTTAATCTTTGCACAGGCAACAGCTGGTCGCTCACCAGGTGAAATCAGGGCACTCAGCCGGCTGGTCGCTTTTTACTCTTTTATTATCGTGATGGTCTCGATCTGGTTTGGCGGCAAAGTGCTGGTGTTCTTTGGCGTAACAGTCAATGCACTGCGTGTGGCAGGTGGTCTGGTTGTTGCCGTACGTGCCTGGTTTTTGCTGCAGCGGCCCGAGGTGATGGAGGCTAAAAAAGAGCAGCAGGCACTGCAGGACGGTAAAACCGTTATGGCCCCCAACTGGGCAGATACCGCGTTTTTTCCGCTGGCAATGCCCTTTACCGTCGGGCCGGGTACAATTGCTGTTGCCATTGCCCTCGGGTCAGGCTGCCCGCCGGATGAGCCTTTTTTGCCCTATGAGATTGCCCTGAGTCTTGCAGCGACCTGTGTGGTGCTGATTGTCTGGGCGGTTTATGCCGGGGCTGACAAATTTGTGGGCATGCTGGGCACAACCGGGACCCGTATTGTCAGCCGGATGGCAGCCCTTGTTTTGTTGTGTATTGGCGTGCAGATTCTCGAAGCCGGTGTGCAGGGCTTTGTCACAGATATATGGCTGCACCTTAAAGCCGTTCAGTGAGGTCGCGCTTTATTGCGCGACTGACTGCACAACCTCAGCACTAAAAGCATGAAATACGGTTTTCAGGCGGGTCAGCTGCTGGCTTGCCTGCTCAGCAAAGCCATAGGGTGGTTTAATGACCATAAGCCCTGAGCCGTTAAGCTGATCAGGGTCAGTGGCGGGCTTCATCAGCAGTTCTGCGGTCAGAATATCACGCACGCCGGCATCCTGCAGGCCGGTCATAAAGTTACGCACTGGTGTACGGTGCTTAATGGGATACCAGATGGCAATAATAGCAGCGGGAAAACGTGCCTGAATGGTGCTGACAGCCTGGGCCAGACGGGCAAACTCATTCAGCTCTTCAAACGGCGGGTCAATCAGTACAAGTCCGCGCTTAATATCTTTGGGGGGCAGCAGGGCACGCAGGGCCTCGTATCCGTCGCGCTCATGCACAGCTACCGCGGGGTTGCGGGCAAAAACACCATAAAGCTTACGCTTATCATCAGGGTGCTTTTCACAGCAGATCAGCCTGTCCTGCTCGCGCAGCAGATAAGAAATGAGCAGCGGTGAACCT
This sequence comes from Acetobacter sp. DsW_059, assembly GCF_002153695.1. Taxonomy (NCBI): domain Bacteria; kingdom Pseudomonadati; phylum Pseudomonadota; class Alphaproteobacteria; order Acetobacterales; family Acetobacteraceae; genus Acetobacter; species Acetobacter sp. DsW_059. The sequence continues at coordinate 15,213 of NZ_JOPI01000038.1, read as the reverse complement.
GGGTAGACATGCGGGTTGCGGGTTTTTTTAACCTGTTCCAGCCAGGGGGTAAGCGGGCTGTGATGCGGCTCGTCAGCCAGCAGGCCTATGCCGCTGTGCCACTCCTGGGTTTTTTCGGCTTCGGTGCTGAGCAGGTCATAACGGCCAAGACCGGCGTGAGTGTCGAGCACCATGAAAGGAGCGGGCTTGCGCAAAAAATGGCTAAGCAAAGAGACCAGAAGCGCGTGCTTCATGCAGTCAGCAAAATTTCCGGCGTGATAGGCATGTCTGTAGTTCATGCTCTGTGCATAATCGAGCTGCTGAGAATTGAAAACAGAGATTATGTGCGGGGCAGGTTTTTCATCATGTTGCGCGTGCTGCCGCCAGGCAGGGGGGATGTTTACCAGTTGCTGAGACCTTTAAATTCGTTCTCGCGAAGGCTTTCCCACATGTCATCGTATACTTGGTTGAAGTCAGATTGTAGTGTTTTTAATTCATCTTTTATTGTGAATTTATCTTCAATGATATCTATATCCTTCATATAATCAAGTCTAATTTTATATGATTCATTTAATTTATCATTAATTTCATTAATCAAAATTGATGTATTTTCTGTAAATAATCATTTTATTATATTTTCTATGTTAATGATATTATTTTTATAATTACTTGGTATTTTTATGTATTAATCTGCAAGTTTTTTTATTGGTTCTTTATATTTTATATCTCCATCATATTCGAATTCAACTGAAGATCTTTTTATTTGAATGATAATTTCTTTTTCAAGTTCAAATAATCGTAAATCATTTTGTGTTTTGTAAAAGTTTTCAATATTGCTTATTATTTCCATTCTTTTTTCAAAAATTTCTAATTTTAATTTTTGTTTTGTGATTTCTTTGTTCTCTTTGGCAATTTCTTTTTGCTGTCAGGCAATCCAGCCGGCGAAAAGTCCAACGCAGAGCGTCACGGCCCCCTGAAGAATCTCTTTCCAGGGCCGCCCATGTCTGGTGTCATCAATCAGATGGATTTTGGCAGTCTGAAGAGCCGTTGCTATGCTGTTCAGGTCAGAGTTTGCGCAATGAACAACGAGATCTGACATCCAAGTCTACTCCGCCTGCGTTTCAGTTTCAAACCGCTGTGTCATTTCCTCCAGTGGCCAGCGGGGGCGGGGGCGCGTTGTGCTGTCGTCAGGGTGGGGCAGGCCACGGCGTGCGGCCTCCTGGCAGGTTTCAAGCGCCGCCCAGCCGACCATAACGGCATTATCGGTGCAGAGTTTGAGCGGGGGAGCTGCAAAACGCAGTCCGCGGCTGGCAGCAACGTCTTCAAGGCGTGCGCGCAGCACAGTGTTGGCAGCTACACCACCGGCGCACACCAGCAATGTGGCCTCGGGCATCATATCAAAGGCCTGCTGTATGCGGTTGGCTACCACATCAGCCACAGCCTGCTGAAAAGATGCCGCGAGATCAGCCGCGAACCGGTAGGGCAGAGCTGTCTGCCCATAAGGGGCAAGTTTTTGTGACACGGCAGTTTTCAGGCCGGAAAAAGAAAAGTCACATCCCGCACGTCCGGCAAGCGGGCGTGGCAGAGCAATAGCGTCAGGGTTGCCATCACGTGCCAGTTTTTCAAGTGCAGGGCCGCCGGGCCAGCTCAGGCCAAGCATTTTAGCGACTTTGTCAAAGGCCTCACCTGCTGCATCGTCAATGGTGCCGCCCAGTTTGCGGTACTGCCCCACACCCTCAACGGCAATGCACTGGCAGTGCCCGCCCGAGACGAGGAGCAACAGGTAGGGGAATGGCGCACCACCAGGTACCAGCCCGGGCAGGCGTGCCGTCAGGGCATGGGCTTCAACATGGTTCACTGCAACGAAGGGCTTATTCAGGGCAAGTGCCAGACCTTTGGCAAAGCCCGTACCAACAATCAGCCCGCCAATAAGGCCCGGGCCGGTGCTGGCTGCAATAAAGCCGATATCCTCAGGGGCCATGGCAGCGTCTTTCAGCGTCTGGCTGACAAGGCCGGGAAGGAGTGCCAGATGCGCGCGGGCAGCAATTTCAGGCACAACTCCGCCAAAATCTGCATGGCCATCCTGCGAGATAAGACGTTGCGCAAGGCAGGTGCCGTCAGGGGCCAGAATGGCGCAGGCGGTTTCATCGCAGGAGGATTCTATGGCCAGAACCGGGCCAGCAATGCCGGTGTGCTGTATCGACATTATTCTGCGCCTTTAGTGTGAGGGCGGGTCTGTGCCCCGTTATGCCAGATGTTCATAGCAGGCTTTCTATACGACAGAAAAAAAGCTGTCAGCTGTCATTATCTGCCTTCCGCTCTCTCGTATTGTGCTGACGTGGCCTGTATAAGGCAAACGCCGGGGCATGTCGTGGGTCAGATGATGTGTGGCGGTGCGGCTGGCCGGCTGGGTTACAAATTTTTCAATCCTGCCGGGCATTATGGCTGCTTGTCTTTTCATTCTTTCTGGTAATAGACAGGACTCATGGATTCAGCCTCACCCTCCTCACCAGCCCTTTCGCCCGCTCTGCAGAAAATTGCAGCAGAAGCAGCCGCCCGCCAGAAAAAGACAACCGGACATGCTTCGCGCAGCCAGCTGCCTTTGCGGGTTGGTACACGTGGTTCGCCGCTGGCGCTGGTGCAGACGAGGGCTTTCCTTACGATGCTGACCCGGTTTTGCCCGGTTTTGCGTGATATGAACGCATTTCAGGAGCACCAGATTAACACCACCGGTGACCAGGTTCAAAACCGCCGCCTGGCAGAAATTGGCGGTAAGGGATTATTTTCTAAAGAAATTCACGAAGCTCTGTCCGACGGTCGTATCGATTTTGCTGTTCACAGCCTTAAAGATCTCGAAACGGACCTGCCGCCCGGTCTGGTGCTGGCCTGTACTCTTAAACGTGAAGATGCTCGTGATGCTCTGATCCTTGGTCCTGAGTTACGTCAGGCTGACCCGGAGGATCCTTATTCTGCTTTGCCACATGGCGCACTCGTTGGGTGTGCTTCAGTGCGTCGTCAGGCGCAGATGCTTCATGCCAGGCCGGATCTTAAATTTGGTTTGCTGCGTGGCAACGTACAGACTCGTATCGATAAGTTAGCCGGCCGCCAGTGTGATGCGACTCTGCTGGCGCTCGCAGGTCTGCGCCGCCTGGGAATGGCTGAACGTGCTGACATAGTGTTTGATCCCACAGTTATGGTGCCAGCCGCCGGGCAGGGCATTGTTGGTGTAACGGTGCGTGAGGATAATGTTGAGCTGCGCGAGCTGCTGGCTGCGATTGAAGACTATGAAGCCCGTGCAGTCTCCACCGCAGAGCGTGCTTTGCTGGCTGAGCTTGATGGTTCCTGTCGCACCCCTATTGGTGGATATGCACAGTTGATTCCTCTTGTCGCCGGTGAGGAGCCTCAGCTGCATCTGACAGGTCTTGTCGCCAGTGAGGACGGAACCTTCCTGCTTAAGCGTGATATCAGCGGGGCACCGGCAGATGCAGAGCGTCTGGGGCGGGAGCTTGGTAAAAGTCTGCGTGCCGATAGTCCCGCTTCTATTTTTGAAGAATGATGAAAGCAGGCGGGGTTATCGTTACCCGGCCTGAGCCCGGTCTGTCTGAAACGATGCGGGCTGTTGAGCAGGCCGGCTGGCGCGCTTATGCCTCACCCGCGCTGCATGTTATTCAGTATGAAACGGTATTGTCTTCCGTTGCTAATCCGGCAGGTATTATTCTTACCAGTGGTCAGGCTGTTTGCGGGGCACAAGCGATAACAGCTGACAGATGGCTGCCGGTTTATGCCGTTGGTGACCGTACAGCACAGCGCGCGCAGGCTGCAGGCTTTCATCGTGTTTACAGCGCACAGGGTAATGCTGAAGCTCTCGTAGCTGTGCTTAAAAAACAGGTCGCTCCGTCTGTCGGAACTTTGCTGTTACTGGCCGGTGACGGGCAGGGAAATGCATTGCTTGCACGCCTGCAGGCGGAGGGTTTCGATGTGGTCAGGCACGTGACATACGCCGCCCTGCCTGCAGAAAATATAGATGAAGCTGTTCAGCTGGCTCTTATAAACGAGGGGGTCAGCAATATTCTGTTTTTTTCAGCTGAGAGTGCCAGAGGATGGATCCGTGCTCTGTCTCCCGGTGCGGCATTGATGCAGGCAAGAAAAACAACGGCTCTGGTTATTTCTGAAAAAACGGCAGAGGTGCTTCTGGCTGCCGGCTGGCAGCATGTCAGGGTCGCTTTGCGGCCTGATGCACAGTCTGTTTTGTCATTACTTGAGCATAAGTAAAAGCTCAGTGTCAGAATAACCTCCGGAACACGTAGTTCCGGAGGTGGCATTCATACCACGACTCAGGCGTTGCCTGCGGTCTGTGGGAATTCTGCGCGTTTGCTCTGCCACAGAGCAACGAAGTCGATTGGCTGCAGTACGATAGGCGGGAAGCCACCATCACGTGTTACATCACTGATGATGTTGCGTGCATATGGGAAGATCAGACGAGGCACTTCAACCAGCAGAATAGGTTCTACCAGGTCATCAGGTGCATCGGTCAGGGTTACAACGGCGGCATATGTCAGATCTACAATGAAGACTGTGCGCCCGGCAGGAGCATTAGCACCTTCAGGAGCTTCTTTTGCATCAGCTTTAATTGTCAGAATAACTTCGTAAATCGCCTGGTCGTTCTGCAGGCGGTTAGCCTGAACGTCAATATTCACTGAAATGTTGGGCTGAGATCTCAGGGTTGCAAAAATTTCTGCGCCTGCAGGGACCTCGAAAGAGAGGTCTTTTGTGTACTGCAGGTTAATTGCCAGAGGTAGTGCAGGAGGTGTTACCTGTTGAGAGTCGGACATAAAAAAAGCAACTTTCTTGGTAGTTTATAATAAAAATTAAGACCACAATGAACACCCGCTCCCGCTCCTTAAGCGGAGCCGGTTCAGGCTATGTGCTTATGAGGACATGCTCCGTCTGCATCTGCAAGGGGGAGGAGCAAAGAAAAAGCCTTCAGGCCTCGTTTCCTGTATATACCGCATGAGCCCTTTCAATGTAGCTGAGAAAACGGCTGTTTTACAGAGACTGATGCTGCCAGTCGCCATTTTCAAGGCTGTCACCACTAAGTGCCAGTAAAAACCACCAGTGTGATACAACCAGTGTCTGTGATGTATCGGGTTGTGTGCGCATAAACGCTTTGAACTGGCGCACCCGGTCCTGCAGCTGGTGGTCACTCTCAGGGTGGCCAGACCACCATTTTTCATCGAGTTGACTGAAATCAAGACCGGGCCAGGCTTTTGAAAGCGTCGAGGCTGGCGAGCCTGCGTCGCATGAGTAAAGGTTGCGTTCGCGTAGCAGAGGCATAATCTCGGGCGTTATGTTCAGAGCCTGTGCCAGAGGTGCTGCGGTTTGTAACGTGCGGGTAAAGGGTGAGACCAGAATACGCGTGACAGATCCCTGCAGCTCACTGACAAGTTTAAGGGCGTGTTCTTTGCCCTGAGTGGAAAGAGAGGGGTCGGGCGTTCCGGGGTCACGGCCTGTCAGGCTGTAAAGCCGGTTGAATTCGCTTTCACAATGTCGCAAAACAATCATGGCTGTCAGATTAGAAACATAAGATGCTGCTCTGCAAGGGGCTTGTCGGAGAAAAGCGTATAGCTGATGTATGCTTTAAGATTGTGTCAATTGATCGCCCTGGTTATGCTTGCTGTATTAATCAGGTTTGTAAGTGCACAGAAACGGGCGTGTAAAAAATGAATTTTTCTTTCGATCGTTTGCCGGTCGATCTCATATTTTTTGCTCTTGTAGCGGTATTTCTGGTGTTGCGTCTGCGCAGTGTTCTGGGGCGACGCACGGGGATACAGCCTGCGCCTGTACCACCTGCTTTACGGACCGATGTAAAAAATACACCAGCCGGGCCTGCGCCTGAGCCTGTTGTGCCGCGTGTGGCTTATCAGATTCCGGCAGATAATACGCGGGTCGGCCAGTTGCTTGGTAATGTGCGTCAGTATGATAGCGAGTTCACCCCTCAGCAGTTTTTGACCGGGGCACAGGCTGTGTTTGCGCAGGTTGTTGAGGCTTATGCTACAGGTAACCGGGATGTTTTACAGCTGCGTCTGACCCCGGCGGCCTATGCGTCTTTTGATAAGGCTATTACAGCGCGTGATGCCGCTTCGGAGAAGCAGACAACCCTGATTAAAGCGATTTTCTCTATGGGTATTGAGGATGTGCGTCTGAATAACCAGGACGGCGGGACGCTGGCTTCGATAGATGTAAGGATCATTTCTGATCAGGTTAGTATGATCACAGGAGCGGACGCTTTGCCTGTTGCTGGCACAGATGCCGTAACAGAGTTTTCTGACCTCTGGACTTTTGAGCGTTTGCTTGGCTCTCCTGGCAGCACGTGGCGTCTGGCTGCAGCACGTAGCGCCTGATATTTAATAACACTTTAAATGAACCACAGGCGCTTATGGCTGTGCCTGTGGTTTTTATTGTGGTTTATGCGTAAAAAATAGTATAATGTTTAAAAGTTCAGAACATTAATGATCGTTATCTGATCGTTTTGTATGATCGTTTTTATCAATGAAAATTTCAAAAATAATCTGTTTGACGGTTTTCATGCGGTGAACGCAAATACGTCAGACAGAATGTAGTATTTTTCAGGAGTTCAGGTTTTGCGTAGAGCTATTGCAGTTTTGGTGGGTGTTGGCGTGCTGGCTTATGGCGGTACGGTCGCATATCTCACACATTTTGATCGTGAGACGGCCCCAAAGCTTTCGGCTTCTTCTCCTTCATCGAAAGACCTCGTTGCGCAGGCTGCGTTTAATGCTCTGGCCGAGGCGCGCTGTGACTATTGTCATGCAACAAATCGTAATCTGCCATTTTATTTTCATCTGCCGGTGGCAAAGCAGCTGATGAGCAAAGACCTCAGAGAGGGGCTGCGTCATTTCCGCATAGAGCCGGTTCTTGCCGCTATGCAGCAGGGCAAGCCTCCGACAGAGGAGCAGCTGTCGCGTATTGAAGAAGTTATTACGCAAAATCGTATGCCTCCAACGCTCTACCTTCTGATGCACTGGCATGCCCATCTTTCTGATGTTGAGCGTCAGTCAATTCTGCGCTGGATCGAAGATACACGGCGTAAATATTATTCTGACACAGGTGCTGTCAGTAAATTTGAAGGGCAGCCTGTGCGCCCAATTCCGGCTGCAGTTCTGACTGATCAGGCAAAGGTTGCTCTGGGTCAGCAGCTCTTTTTTGATAAAAAGCTTTCAGGTGATGGCACAATCAGCTGTGCAAGCTGCCATGATCTTAACCATGGCGGGGTTGACCATCTGGTTACAGCAACCGGCATTGGAGGGCAGAAGGGGCCAATCAATGTGCCAACGGTGTATAATGCCTATTTCAAAATTGCGCAGTTCTGGAACGGCCGTGCGCCAGACCTTGCGGCACAGGCCGCCGGTCCGGTTATGAATCCGCTTGAGATGGGTTCACATGACTGGAAAGAAGTTGCCGCAAAGGTAATGGCTGACCCACACTACATGGATCTGTTCCATGAAGCTTATGGCCCTGATGCAGAAGTCGATGAGAATACGATAACAGGGGCAATTGCTGAATTTGAAAAAACATTACTGACCCCCGATAGTCCTTTTGATGCTTACCTTAAGGGCAATGAGTCAGCCATTAGCGAGCAGGCCCGGCGTGGGTATGCTAAGTTTAAGTCTGTTGGCTGTTCCGGCTGTCATAACGGAGTTGCACTTGGTGGTGGTGCCTATGAGATTATGGGTCTTGAAGGGGATTACTTTAAAGATCGCGGCGGCCCGATGACTGATGCTGATCTGGGGCGTTATACTGTAACGCATAAGGAAGAGGACCGGTCGCGTTTCGTTGTGCCAACACTGAGGAACATTGATCAGACGGCGCCATATTTCCATGATGGCAGTGTGAAGACCCTTGAGGAAGCTGTTCGTCAGATGGCACGCTATCAGACACCAGATACTCACATCTCAGATCAGGATGTGGCTGATATCGTTGCCTTTCTCAAAACGCTGACAGGGCGTTATCAGGGCAAGTCACTGGCCGGGATGGGCCATAACTGATAAAGCATGAGGTCTCCCGCACAGTCGCGTCAGTGCGGGAGCAGGTAAGGGAGAAAACAGGTTGTGGCGAGGTGGCGGCAGTTAGCTGAAGAAGAAAAAGTGTTATGGGGCCGCGTGATGAGCGACGTTGTGCCTTTGCGTAACGCTGCTGATGATGCTGTTAAGGACTGTACTGCCACGCAGATTTCAGAGCCTGAAAAGAAACCCGCCCGCCAGAGTAAAAGCCACGCCGGGGCACCTTATTTTCCATCTGAGGTGCTTTCGCGCGACCATACTTTCCCGGCTTTTTTTGCGCCTGTTTCTCCTGCCTCGGCACAGGTGCAGCGGCAGATACACCCGGCTGATAAAATCGGGCGTCGGAGTCCTGGTATAGATGATCAGAGCTGGCGCAACTTTGAGCAGGGTAAGACACGCGTTCAGCGTCGCCTTGATCTGCACGGTCTGGTTGCGCAGGAGGCTTATCATCGCCTGCTTGAGTTTATGGATGTTTCTTATCGCCAGGGCCTGCGCTGTGTAGAAATTATTACCGGGCTTGGTTCAGGTGGAGAAGGCGGCATCCTGCGGCGTGAGCTGCCATTCTGGCTTGACCGCCCTGAGCTGCGGGCCCGTATGCTTGGTGTGGTGTATCCCCATGCAGCAAACCGGGGAGCCGTAAAAATATTACTGCGTCGTCGTCGTGTTTAGTGCAGGTTTGTTACTCGCCTGAGCATCGCGCCAGCGTGGTATATTGAGTGCCAGCCAGCGTCGCAGAGTTATGGTTGTTAAAGTGTCGGCTTTTGTCGCAGCATAAAGTGCCATACAGTCAGCACCTGTTTTAATGACTTCATTTTCTGCTCTGGCGTGATTTCTGATGTCAGGTAAGGCCGCCAGTTCCTGACAGGCCTGTCGCCAGTGTGCGACTGTTTCCGGTGCAGACAGAAAAGGCATCATTAAACCGGCGCATAACGTACTTGCCGTTGTTGCTGTGCTCCAGACTTTATAAAGCGGGCTGGTAAAGGCGCGCGGACGTTCCTGTATGCAGATGCTGCCGAAAACAGGCGGCAGCTCGGTGGCAGGCAGAATATTTTTATAAAGACAATTTGTAAAAAGAGGCCTGAAGCCTTTTTCTTTCAGGCTGGCGATACGGTCAGCATAAGCAGAATCAACGGGTAACTGAATGATATCAACTGCGCCTGACAGCAGAGCTTCAATAGCTGATTCTGGTGTGCCAAACCCTGTCAGGGGTAAAGGATGCAGCTTAAGTAGCTCAAGTGCCAGAAGGGAGGGGAGTTCTCTGCCGGTATATCCTGAAACTGCAACACGCAAAGGGTGCTCTTTCAGTATGGCAGAGAAAGAGCGGTGCAGAGAGATACGACCAACAGTAACGGTTGGCTGGTAGCTCAGAAAGGTCGGAATCCAGCGCTGATAATCATAGTGAACCCGCGAGTCGCCACCAAGTTCAGCAAGAATAACCGTACCCGGCACAACCAGCCCGGCAGGAGGTTGTACCTGCATCTGCTGAACTTCAAACAGGTTGGCTGCGGTAATGCCGTCCCACCCCAGAGTGTTTTTGAGTTTGAAAGCAGGTAAGCGAAGTCTCTCAGCCAGGGAGGGTGCAAGAAGATCAGCCCATTGCCCGCATATGCTATCTGCCATGCCTGCGACAACAAGGCATTGTGCTCCGGTGGTTGCAGCATAGGCTGTGTGCCTTTTCTCCGGCAGCAGAGCGTTAACAGATGCAGCACAGAGACCGGCCGAGGTATTTTTCAGCAAACGTCGACGTGAAAAAGTCCGGGGTGCATTATGCTGCGTAGTGTTACACGGCACGAGGGCAATTCTCCTTTATCAGGGGTGAACGTCAATTCTGCCTGAGATGTACTCTTATAAAGTTTTTTTTAAATGAAAGAGCATAATTTTTCTGAACGTTTTTTAGGGTTATGGCCATTTCACTTCTGGTGGCATGCTCATCAGAATTGCTTCGGTGTGGCCGCCTGTTTTCAGGCCAAATAATGTGCCGCGGTCATGCAAAAGGTTAAATTCGACATAGCGCCCGCGGCGAATGAGCTGTGCCTCGCGTTGTTCTTCACTCCATGGGAGTGTCATGCGTTGCTGCACGATGGCCGGATAACTCTCAAGGAAGGCAAGGCCAACGTCTTTTGTAAAAGCGAAGTCTGCCGCGACATCACCACTGTTGAGACGGTCATAGAAAATACCTCCAAGACCTCTGGGCTCATCGCGGTGAGGCAGGAAGAAATATTCATCACACCATTTTTTAAAGCGGGGATAATAACCGGGGTCGTGTTTCTCACAGGCATTTTTCAGGGCGTTGTGAAAAAGTTCAGCATCATGAGCGGCCTCATCAGAGGCAGGGAACATCGGAGTGATATCGCCACCACCGCCAAACCAGCCCTGTGTGGTAATAATCATACGGGTGTTAAAGTGTACAGCCGGCACCAGCGGGCTGCACATATGAGCAACCAGACTTATGCCGGTAGCAAAAAAGCGGGGGTCTTCTGCTGCCCCGGGAATAGTCTGAGCGAAAGCCGGGGTAAATGTTCCCTCAACTGTTGAAACATTCACGCCTACTTTTTCAAACACACGCCCTGACATCAGGCTCATAGTGCCACCGCCGCCGGGCGAGCCATCTTCATTCTGACGTTGCCAGGTTTTTCTTTTAAACTGCCCGGCTGCTGTACGTTCCCTGAGCACAGGTGTTTTGCGTTCACAGCTCTCCTGTTCGATCTGCTCAAAGGCTGTACAGATTTTATCGCGGAGGGATTCAAACCACAGTCGGGCTTCCGTTTTGAGGGCAATATGCCCGGAGGCTGAATGTTGTGTGTCTGAGGTCATGCCGGTGTTCTTTTGCTCTTTTGAGTGCAGAGATGAGAAGCTTCCCGCTAAGGGTTATGTTTGTTTCATCGCGGTCTGTCATCATTTTGTAAAGATTTGTTTTTCTTTTCGTTTTTTGTATCGCTATTTTTGAAAATATTTTTATGTCTCATTTCTGGCAGAGTTTATCGTCATATCCGCTTTTATGTCAGGCTGATTTCTGAGCAGGACGGCAGGTATTTCAGGCCTGATGAAGTAAAGGTCTGACGCAACAGGGCAAGACATGATATCTGTTTGCGGCATTAATAAGGGCTGAAAAGCCCGACCACTCTGGCAGAGAAGAAAATGTCCGGCGAACAATCTGCGCAGTCTTCAGAGAATACAGAGCGCAAAGACGCGCATAGTCTGTCTGGTTTTATCAGAAATTATATGAGTTTTCCTGTGCCAGGTGACCTTAACCTGCTCTGGACTCTTGGTGCTGTGCTGCTGATGGTGCTGGCACTGATGATAGCAAGCGGTTTATTGCTGGCAACGTCTTACACGCCTGATGCGTCTCTGGCATTTAGTTCGGTTGAAGCCCTTGAGCGCCGGGGTGCAGCAGGCTGGCTGCTCAGGGCTATTCATACCACCGGAGCCAGCTTTTTTATGGCAGCTCTCTATATCCATATGTTTCGGGGGTTGTGTTATCGCTCTTATGCCGCACCACGCCGGGCGATATGGCATAGTGGTGTGACGTTGTTGCTCATGGCGATGATGACAGCTTTTGCTGGTTATGTGCTGCCATGGGGGCAGATGTCCTACTGGGGTGCCGACATCGCAGGTAAGGCCGCAGGGGCGGTTCCTGGTGTCGGGCCATTGCTTGAATCGATTTTTCTGGGAGGGGATAGCCCCGGTTCTCCTACATTGCGCCGTATGTTTGTGTTGCATTTTACTATCGCATTCAGCATTGCCGGTCTTGTGGCTTTGCATATCGCTATTGTGCACTTTAAGGGCAGTAGCAGCCCGTCAGGCAGCAAAGGGCAGGGCCGTGAGCGTATGCTGTCTTTTCACCCCTATTTCACTGTGAAAGACGTATTAAGTATCCTTGTCTGCGCACTGGCTTTTGTAGCTGTAATGTGCTTCTGGCCTGGTCTGGTGACAGAGCCAGAGAATTATCGCCCTGCTAACCCGCTGCACACTCCTGCCAGCATTGAGCCTGAATGGTATTTCCTGCCATTTTACGGGATGTTGCAGGCTATTCCTTCAAAATTTGGCGGCCTTGTGCTCTCAGCAGGGGCTGTACTGATTTTGTTTTTTGTTCCGTCCCTGGACGATGCGCCTGTTGACGGAAGGCCGTGGGGGCGCATGCATGTTCAGTCGCGCATTGCCCTGTGTATGCTTATTGCATGTTTTGTTGTGTCTGGCCTTGCCGGTAAGCACCATGTGCAGGGTGACTGGTTGCTGGTCGAGCGTATCGCTATGGCCGGGTATTATGGTTATTTTCTCATTTTTCTGCCTCTGGCAGCTCGTTCTCAGAAAGCTGATCTGCCTGATGAAGTGGAAGACTGAGCGATGTTTGTGAAAAAATATCTCGTTATCGCATCCGTGTTCTTTGCAGCCGTACAGGGTGCAGGCTGTGTAAAGAGTGCTGACGCACAGTCCTCTTTACTGCCTCAGAAAGCCCCGCCTCAGCACTGGTCGTTTGAGGGGCCTGTCGGGCATTTCGATCTCAGCGCTGTACAGAGAGGCTACGCAGTTTTTGCAAAAGTATGTTCAGCCTGTCACAGCCTTAAACAGGTTCACTTTTCCGACCTGAGTCAGATGGGTCTGACACCTGAGCAGACAATTGCTTTAGCTGAATCCTGGCAGATCGCTGCGGGTCATGATGAAGCAGGACATTTTAAGTTTCGTAAAGGGTTGCCCGACGATTTTCTGCCTTCACCGTATAGTAGCCCTGCTGCGGCCCGTGCAGCGAACGGAGGGGCTGTTCCTCCTGATCTGTCACGTATAGGTCTGATTCATCCCGGCGGGGCAGATCGTATTTATGCTATGCTGACAAGCTATGGTGAGCCTGTTGGGGGGGAGAAAGCGCCGCGATACGCTAACCCTTATATGATAGGGCATATTACGGCTATGCCACCGCCACTTCATGACAATGCTGTCTCATTCACGGACGGTCATCCTGCTACTGTACAGCAGCAGGCGCATGATGTGACGACCTTTCTGGAGTGGGTTTCTGAGCCGCATCGTGACAGTAAACGCCGGCTGGGTGTTGGCGTTGTGCTCTATCTGTGTTTTCTCATCATTATATTTGTTATCCTGAAGCGGAGAATCTGGTCTCATGTCAGAAAATAAGAGTGTAGAGCCTGTTATTGGTCTTATCGGTGGTTCAGGCCTCTATGATATTGATGGTCTTGAGAACAAAGAGTGGCGTACAGTGGAGACGCCATGGGGAGCACCATCTGACCAGCTGCTGTTCGGGCGTTTCGACGGCGTGAAATGTGTATTTTTGCCCCGTCACGGGCGTGGGCATCCTATCCCGCCTTCACGTCTCAACTACCGGGCAAATATCTCTGCGATGAAAATGTCCGGGGTCACAGACATTGTTTCTCTGTCGGCTGTTGGCTCCCTGAAGGAGGAGCTGCCTCCTGGTCATTTTGTTATTGTTGATCAGTTTATTGACCGTACGATCTGGCGTGAAAAAAGCTTCTTTGACACAGGATGTGTTGCTCATATCTCTATGGCAGACCCGCTTTGCCCTCGTATAGGCAGTGTGCTCGAAACCCAGGCCAGAGCGCTGGACCTGAATGTTGTGCGTGGCGGTACTTACCTGGTGATGGAAGGCCCGCAGTTTTCGACACGTGCGGAAAGTGAACTTTATCGTTCATGGGGGTGTTCTGTCATTGGTATGACCAATATGCCGGAAGCGTCTTTAGCGCGTGAAGCTGAAATGTGCTACGCGACGGTTGCCATGGTTACAGATTATGACTGCTGGCATGAAGAGCATGATAATGTGACGGTAGATAGCGTTATCAAAATTATGCAAAAAAACTCTGCAAATGCGAAGGCACTGGTTAAAGCCGTTATTCCTGCGCTTGGTCAGCGGCGTGACCTGTGTTTTGCCGGGTGTGACCGTGCACTTGAGCACGCACTGATTACAGCACCTGAAGCGCGTGACCCTGCTTTACTGGCCAGGCTGAAAACGATTGCAGGTCGTGTCCTTACAGTATGATAATAAATTGTTACCATACGTGACAAAGAGATAGAGAGCGTTCATATAGGAGCAAGGAACAACTCTGGCTTTGCTCTCTATGTCTTTTATGAAGTTACCTTCTGATATTAATCGCCCTGTTGCTTTGTTAACCGGAGCAACAGGTGGGATTGGTGTCCACCTTGTGCAGCGTCTTGTCAGTCAGGGGTATCACATTCTGGCGGTCAACCGTGCCGGTGATTTTCAGCCGCAGGATCACGTTACGCCAGTTGCCTGCGATATTGCACAGAATCAGCAGATAGAAGCACTGACTGATGATTTGCGTCAGGCTGGTGTTACGCTTGCCGCATTAATTCACTGTGCAGGCGTTATTAATCCTCAGAGAGCAGGAGATTACGATATCGAAAGCGCCTCCTGGCAGCTGCGGGTTAATCTCGAAGCCCCGGTTTTTTTAACAACTTTGTTGTTGCCGCTTATGCCAGCAGCCGGGCACATCATCTTTATTAACTCTATGGCAGCTCTTGTGCCTCTGGCGGGGAGCAGCATTTATACTGCCAGTAAATTTGGTTTACGTGGATATGCTCTGGCTCTGGCTCAGGATGTGCAGCCACTCGGTTTGCGTGTATCCTCAGTGTTTCCTGGTGCCGTTGATACACCGATGCTGCAAAAAGAAATTGATAGTGGCGGTTCTCCTTTAAATTTTGTAACGGCGCCCTCGTCACCGGATGAAATAGCCTGCATTGTTCAGCGCCTTCTTTTGCGTCCGAAAGCAGAGATTTTTTGTCCGAGTTCAGACGGCGTGCTGGCGCAGCTTATGTTAATTATGCCGCGTGTCTGGCGAATGATTCTTCCGGTCCTTATGAAAAAAGGACTGAAAGGAAAAAAGAAATACCTGGCGCGCGGAAAAGTTTAGATAAAAATTACTATAATATAATACCGGTTTACTTTTAAAATACAGAGCCCATCTCCTGAAGCCCGGCATCGCCAGGCTTCAGGTCAGACTGATCTGACGATCAATGTGCCGTTGTTGTGTGAGCAACGACATGCTGTACCGGTGCTGCTTTAACAGCTGGAACAGAGCAGGTCGTCAGGTTTGGGTAAGCAAAAAGAACAACAGCAAGTTTAGCTAAGGTAGATTTTTTCATGATTTGATTCCTTTTTAGAAAACAGTTT
>NZ_JOPI01000037.1:0-36900 GCF_002153695.1 Acetobacter sp. DsW_059 | reverse complement strand
TTACACCGAGATGGCCGGGGGTTCGATCCCCTCATCGCCCACCATTCACAGTTCTCTGTGAGTACTAAAAACATCTGATATTGTTGCTCAAAATAAGTAACAATATCAGATGTTTTTTTTTATTCATTTTCTCCTCACAAGAAATTTCCCTGTAATCATGCATTGAGGCATGGTCGTTCGCGCGCGTTGGGAGTAGTCTGCATTTAACAGTTCGTTGTTTATTGATTTATCAGGAAGCAGGAGTGACTAATGCAGTCTGTTCTGGGTAGTTATGCCCCAATTCTTATATTTGGTGCGCTTGCTATTGTTATTTCTGCTGCAATGCTTGGTATGGCACTGTTTAGTGGTCATCAAAAGCCTTACCCTGAAAAAACAACGGCTTATGAATGTGGCTTTGAGGCATTTGATGATGCGCGCCGTCGCTTTGATGTGCGTTTTTATCTTGTGGCCATTCTTTTCATAATTTTCGACCTGGAAGTGGCATTTCTCTTCCCCTGGGCAGTGAGTCTGTCGCGTATTGGTTATTTTGGTTTCTTTTCAATGCTGGGGTTTCTCAGCGTACTTGGTATTGGTTTCCTTTATGAGTGGCGCAAAGGCGCGCTGGACTGGGACTGAAGGGGGCGCCTATGTCTGACAATCCGCAGGAAGATACAATTCTCTGGAATCGTGAGGCTCTGCCTCCGGGTAAAGAGCAGGACGCCGTTGTGCGTGGCATTACCGGTGCTATTGCTGAAAAGGGGTTTGTCGTTGCAAACCTTGATAAGCTGGTAAACTGGGGGCGTACTGGCAGTTTGTGGCCTATGTCTTTTGGTCTGGCATGCTGTGCGGTTGAAATGATTCACGCATATATGCCAAGGTATGACCTGGACAGAATGGGTGTTATTCCCCGTGGTTCGCCGCGTCAGTCTGATGTGATGATCGTTGCCGGTACGCTGACCAATAAAATGGCACCGGTTTTGCGTCGCCTTTATGACCAGATGGCAGAGCCGCGCTGGGTTATCTCCATGGGTTCGTGTGCAAATGGTGGCGGTTATTACCACTATTCTTATTCAGTCGTGCGTGGGTGTGATCGCATAGTGCCGGTTGACGTTTATGTCCCTGGCTGCCCCCCGACAGCAGAAGCGCTGGTTTACGGCATCATGCTTTTGCAGAAAAAAATTCGCCGTACAGGAACGATTCTCCGTGGGTGATATTGTTGTAAATCCTGAGGCTGAGGCCCTCCAGGGGCAGATTGGTGCCATGGCTTTTACGCTGGCGACCTCTGTTCCTGGTATCTATTCTGCTGCCGTTGAAAACGGTGAGCTGGTTGTTCGTACGAATCGCGAAACTTTTTTGCCGCTGATGACCTTTCTGCGCGACGACTCTGCTTATCGTTTTGAACAGCTCATGGATTTATGCGGTGTTGACTTTCCCGCACGCGCTGAACGCTTTGACGTGGTCTATAACCTCCTGTCTGTTTCTTACAATCGTCGTATTCGCGTCATTATTACGACAGATGAAGTGACACCCGTTCCTTCAGTGCATCAGCTCTGGCCAGTTGCCACGTGGTGGGAGCGTGAGTGTTATGACATGTTCGGGGTTCTGTTTTCCGGTCAGCCCGATATGCGCCGTATTTTGACTGATGATGGCTTCGAGCATTTCCCTTTGCGTAAAGACTTTCCGCTGACGGGGTATGAAGAGGTGCGTTACGATATTGAAACGCGACAGGTTGTTAAGGAACCTGTCTCTCTGACGCAGGATTTCCGTGACTTTGATTTCGTTTCTCCCTGGGAGGGAATGCTGACACTGCCTGGTGATGAAAAGGCTCATGAAGTCAGGCTGGGTATGAAGAGGGCTCGCGGATGACAGAGCACAATAAAACAGACGGTCTGGCACCGGGCGATGTTCTGGTTAAAAATGACATCCCCGAAATGCTGATTTCTGATACTGCAGCGAAAACGGCAGAGCTGAGAACAATAGAGTTTGACTCGCATAAGCTGAATTTTGGTCCTCAGCATCCTTCTGCGCATGGTGTGCTGCGTCTTATTCTCGATATGGACGGTGAGCTTGTGCGTCGTGCTGACCCGCATATCGGTCTGCTGCATCGCGGCACAGAAAAGCTGATCGAATATAAAACCTATCAGAAAGCGCTGCCTTATTTTGACCGCCTTGATTACGCCTCGCCTATGTGTGAGGAGCAGGCTTTCGCACTGGCTACAGAGAAGCTTCTTGGTATAGAAGCGCCCGATCGTGCAAAATGGCTTCGGGTTATTTTCGCCGAGATTACGCGCGTTCTGAACCATATTCTCAATATTACAGCTATGGGTCTCGACTGCGGTGCGGTAACGCCTGCGCTGTGGGGCTATGAAGAGCGTGAGAAGCTGCTTGAATTTTATGAGGCAGCTTCAGGTGCGCGTTTCCATGCGAACTATTTTCGTCCCGGTGGTGTGGCCCGCGATATTCCTCAGGAGCTTGAAGATCGCATCGGTAATTGGACTCAGGAATTCCCGGCTTGGATTGATGAGCTGGAAGGTTTGCTGACCGAAAACCGAATCTGGAAACAGCGTACTGTCGGTATAGGTATTTTTACGTCTGAGCAGGCTCTGGCATGGGGCTTTAGTGGCCCGTGTCTGCGTGCTTCAGGTGTGCCCTGGGACCTTCGTCGCAGCCAGCCCTATGATAATTATCATAAAGTATCTTTTAAGGTTCCTGTTACACGACAGGGTGACTGCTATGACCGTTACCTCGTGCGCATTCAGGAAATGCGTGAGAGTGTAAAAATTATCGAGCAGGGCCTTGCTCAGATGAAAGCCGGACCTGTGAAAATACAGGACCCCAAGTTTGCACCGCCACCCCGCGCCGAAATGAAGCGCTCGATGGAAGCACTGATTCATCACTTTAAATTATATAGTGAGGGTTATCATGTGCCTCCAGGCACTACTTATACTGCGGTAGAGAGCCCCAAGGGCGAGTTTGGTGTTTACCTGGTCGCTGACGGTTCAAACCGTCCTTATCGTTGCAAGATACGCCCCACAGGTTTTGCGCATTTGCAGGCGCTGGATGAATTATCCAGGCGGTCGATGCTGGCCGATATGGTGGCGGTTCTTGGTTCTTTAGATCTTGTTTTTGGAGAGGTTGATCGTTGAAGATGGCCTGGACCCCGGCAGAACAACCTGACAGTTTTGAGTTTGACGATATTTCTGAAAAAGAAATTGCTAAAATACTGTCGAAATACCCTGAAGAACGTAAAGCCAGCGGTACGCTTCCTCTCCTTTACATTGTGCAGGATCAGCTGAAGCGTGAGACAGGCCATGCCTGGATCCCGCTTGTGGCGATGGATCTGATTGCGGCACGGCTGGCGGTGCCATCTGTCAGAGTGTACGAAGTCGCTTCTTTTTATACGATGTTTAATACTAAGCCTGTAGGTAAATATCACCTGCAGATCTGTACCACGACATCGTGCTGGCTGCGCGGATCAGATGATGTTGTGGCAGCCTGTAAAAAAGCAGCCGGCGTTAAAGAGTTTGGTGAAACCAGTGAAGACGGGCTGTTCACATTATCGCATGTTGAGTGCCTTGGGGCCTGTGCAAATGCCCCCATTCTTCAGGTTAATGACGATTATTACGAAGATATGAATGGTCCCAGGACAGAAGCCGTGATTGATGCATTGCGTGCAGGTGAAGATCCTGCCCCTGGCCCATCTACGGGCAGATTAAGTTCTGCGCCTGAAGGCGGCAGGAAAACTTTGCTTGAAGAAACGTCACCCAGATCTTCAGGTGAGTAGCAGGAGAGCCGGTATGTTGCAGGACGAAAATCGTATTTTTACGAATCTTTACGGGCAGAATGACTGGAAACTCGCCGGGGCGCGGGCAAGGGGTGACTGGCATGACACGGCCTCTATCCTGTCCCGGGGATCTGAGGCGATTATTGCTGAAATGAAGGCTTCGGGCCTTCGTGGTCGCGGCGGAGCAGGATTCTCGACCGGTATGAAATGGTCTTTCATGCCAAAGAATTTTGATGGTCGTCCGCACTATCTGGTCATTAATGGCGATGAATCTGAACCAGGGACCTGTAAAGATCGTGAGATTATGCGGCATGAGCCACATAAACTTATAGAAAGTGCGCTGATAGCGTCATTCGCCCTGAATGCACATGCGGCTTATATTTATATTCGTGGTGAGTTTTATCAGGAAGCGCAGCATCTACAGGCGGCCGTTGATGAGGCTTATGAAGCTGGTCTGCTCGGTAAAAATGCTGCCGGAACCGGCTGGGATTTTGACTTCTATATTCATCGTGGTGCAGGCGCTTATATCTGCGGTGAAGAGACTGCTTTGCTTGAGAGCCTTGAGGGTAAAAAAGGCCAGCCTCGTATGAAGCCGCCTTTCCCTGCCGGCGCAGGCTTATATGGCTGTCCGACTACAGTGAATAATGTTGAAAGTATTGCTGTCGCATCAACCATTCTGCGACGGGGTGCATCCTGGTTTTCAGCACTTGGCAGGCCTAATAATGCAGGCACCAAGCTTATGGCGATTTCGGGGCATGTGAATACACCATGCGTTTTCGAAGAAGAGCTGGGTGTACCGCTTAAAGAGATTATAGAAAAACATGGCGGTGGCGTCAGGGGCGGCTGGGACAATCTGCTGGCGGTTATACCCGGCGGCTGCTCTGTGCCAATGTTGCCTAAGTCTGTCTGTGAAACAGTGCTGATGGATTACGATAGTCTGCGTGCTGTGGGTTCGGGGCTGGGCACCGCGTGTATGATCGTTATGGATCGTTCTACTGATATTATTGAAGCTATTGCACGCTTTTCCCGCTTTTTTAAGCATGAAAGCTGCGGTCAGTGTACGCCCTGCCGTGAAGGAACCGGCTGGATGATGCGTATGATGGATCGTATGGTTCAGGGGCGTGCCGAGATTGAAGAAATTGATCTTCTTGAGCAGGTAACACGACAGATCGAGGGGCACACAATCTGTGCTCTGGGTGATGCCGCAGCCTGGCCTGTTCAGGGGCTGATCCGGCATTTTCGTCCGGAGATGGAAGCGCGTATCCAGCAGTATAAGGCTGCACATGGTGGTTCAGGGCTGGTTCAGGTTCCTGCCTCCGATGTGCTGCCGGCAGTAGCGGAGTAAAGGGCATGGTAAAAGTCCTTGTTGATGGCACCCCGGTCGATGTGCCGGCGGGTTCAAGTGCCCTTCAGGCCTGTGAAGCTGCGGGGAAAGAAATCCCCCGTTTTTGCTATCATGAGCGTCTGTCGGTAGCTGGTAACTGTCGCATGTGTCTGGTGCAGGTTGTCCGTGCACCTAAGCTGGTTGCCTCATGTGGTTTCCCGGTTGCTGAAGGGATGCAGATCCTTACTGACACTGATGTTGTCAGACGGGCGCGCCGCGCCGTTATGGAATTCTTGCTGATTAACCATCCTCTTGATTGCCCTATCTGTGATCAGGGCGGTGAGTGTGACCTGCAGGACCAGGCCTATGGTTATGGCTCGGGTGTGTCACGGTATCAGGAGGCCAAGCGCGCTGTAACAGATAAAGAACTCGGGCCTCTGGTTAAGACGGTAATGACGCGCTGCATTCAGTGCTCACGCTGCGTGCGCTTTTCAACCGAAGTGGCTGGCACGCCTGAGCTTGGCATCGTTTCGCGCGGTGAAAATGCAGAAGTTACGACTTATGTCGAAAAGGCACTGACATCCGAGCTGTCAGGTAATCTGATTGATATATGTCCGGTCGGTGCACTAACGGCAAAACCAACGGCGTTTCGTGCGCGTTCATGGGAATACAAAAAAACCGATAGCATTGATGTGATGGATGCTGTGGGGACGAATATTCAGATCCAGGCCCGGGGCGCTGAAGTTATGCGCATTGTGCCTCGTATTAATGACGAGGTGAATGAAGAATGGCTTTCAGATAAAGGGCGTTTTTCAGTTGATGGCCTGAAGAAAAGGCGCCTTGATCACCCATGGGTGCGTGTGCACGGCAAGCTGCATAAGGCAAGCTGGCAGGATACGCTGGTTTCGATGGCGCGTCGTTTTGAAGGCGTTTCCGGTGATCGTATCGGTGCAATAGCAGGTGATCTGTGTGATGTTGAGAGCCTTTGCGCTCTGAAAGACCTGATGACGGCTCTGGGTTCCTCTCATACAGACTGCCGGCAGGACGGTGCCTGGTATGATATGCGCAGCCGCAGCGGGTATCTGTTTAACAGCGGTATCACCGGTATTGATGAGGCAGATGCTCTTCTGCTGATTGGCAGCATACCCCGTCATGAGGCTCCTGTACTTAATGCCCGTATTCGCAAGCAGTATTTGCATAAAGGACGTGGTGGTTTCCCTGTTGCCAGTATTGGTGCATTGCCTGTCGACCTGACCTATAATGTCGATGTACTGGGGGAGGGGCCGGAAGTCCTGACCCGGCTGCTTGATGGTTCAGAGGCTTTTGCCGAGGTTTTGAAAACAGCAAAGCGCCCTATGATTATTCTGGGGCATGGGGCACTAACCCGTCCGGATGCGCAGGCTATTTATGAAGCCACCCTGCAACTGGCACATCAGACCGGTGTGATTACTCAGGACTGGAACGGGCTGAATATTCTGCATACGGCAGCGTCTCGTGTGGGTGCGCTTGATATCGGGTTTGTTCCTGGCAGCCGAGGTTTTGCTGTTACAAATATGCTCCGTGGCGGAGTTGAAATTCTGTGGCTCCTGGGGGCAGATGATTTCCCACTTGATAAGATCAGCAAAGATACGTTTGTGATTTATCAGGGGCATCACGGTGATGCTGCTGCGGCAAGGGCCGATATTATTTTGCCTGGTGCAGCTTATACCGAAAAATCAGGGACTTATGTTAATACAGCGGGCGAGGTGCAGCGTGCCCTGCGGGCTGTATTCCCTCCAGGTCAGGCCAGAGAAGACTGGCAGATTATCAGAGCTTTCTCAGAAGTTGCCGGGCATCCTTTGCCTTATGATTCTGTTGAAGCTCTGAGGGCGCGTATGGCCGAAGTTAATCCGGTCTTTTCGAACACCGGTACTGAAATTGCTCCCGCACCGCAATCGGTGACAGACAGCAGTGTTTCAAAAGGTACGGCAGAGTTCAATAATGCTCGTATCCGTCCGGTTATTGATGATTATTACCAGACAAACTCTATCAGCCGGGCCAGCCTGACAATGGCAGAATGTTCTCGCGTGTATGGTCCCATGCGCGCTGTAGCAGCGGAGTAAGAGACTGATGGCGCACTTCTTTTATCAAACGCTTGTCGGTCAGATTATTCTTATGGTGCTCGAGACCCTTGCTGTTCTCGTCCCTTTGCTGATCGGCGTTGCTTACCTTACCCTTATGGAACGTAAGGTAATGGCTGCGATGCAGCGTCGTCGCGGCCCAAACGTTAATGGTTTGTTTGGTTTACTGCAGGCGTTTGCTGATGCGATTAAAATGATCGTGAAAGAAACGGTCATTCCCGCAGGTGCTAACCGTATTTTGTTTCTGTTTGCACCATTTCTGGCGTTTGCCCTGGCTATGCTGGCGTGGGCTGTTATCCCTACAGGTAATGGTCTGGCTGTTGCAAATATTAATGTCGGAATTCTCTACCTGCTGGCCGTATCATCGCTGGGTGTTTACGGTATTCTTATCGCAGGCTGGGCTTCAAACTCGAAATACGCCTTTATGGGGTCTATGCGAGCCGCGGCACAGATGGTTTCTTACGAGGTGTCCATCGGGCTGATTATTGTGTCAGTTCTGCTGGCCGTTGGCAGCCTGAACCTGAATGATATTGTGCTGGCTCAGCGGCATATCTGGTTCTGTCTGCCGATGTTCCCGGTATTTATTATTTTCTTTATTTCAGCACTGGCCGAAACGGGGCGTGCACCATTTGACCTGCCCGAAGGTGAAAGTGAACTGGTTGCCGGGTTCTTCGTTGAGTATTCTTCGCTGGCTTTCGGTCTCTTCTTCCTTGGTGAATACGCCAACATGATTCTGATGTCGGCTCTGGTTAGTATTCTTTTCCTCGGGGGGTGGCTGCCGCCTATTGGCGTCTTTCCTTTTACGCTGGTGCCAGGGCCGCTGTGGCTGATTGCTAAAATTCTTTTCTGTCTGTTTGTTTTCATCTGGGTGCGCGCAACGTTCCCGCGTTTTCGTTACGATCAGCTTATGCGTCTCGGGTGGAAAGTGTTTTTGCCATTCAGCCTGATCTGGATGATTGGAACAGCAGCTTTTCTGATGGTGACAGGGCTTCTCCCTCAGGGTGGAGGTATGAACTGATGAGTACATTAAGCCGAAATATCCGCTCCTTTCTGCTGACTGAAATTGTCGCTGGTATGGCATCAACATTTAAAATGATGTTTCAGCCAAAGGTGACCCTTAACTACCCTTACGAGAAGGGGCCACTGTCAGTTCGCTTTCGTGGTGAGCATGCGCTGCGCCGTTATGCTAACGGAGAAGAGCGCTGCATTGCCTGCAAGCTTTGTGAAGCGACATGCCCGGCTGAGGCGATTACCATCGAAGCTGAAGAGCGTGATGACGGGTCACGGCGTACCACCCGGTATGACATTGATATGACCAAGTGCATTTATTGCGGCTTGTGTGAAGAAGCCTGCCCGGTAGATGCGATTGTTGAGGGGCCAAACTACGAGTTTGCGACCGAAACCCGTGAAGAATTATTCTACGACAAAGATAAGTTGCTTTCGAATGGCGATCGGTGGGAAGCCCTGCTGGCCCGCCGCCTTGAGCTCGATGCCCCGTATCGTTGAAGGGATGCTTGTCATGATCCGGCAGGAGAACGCCTGATGTTACCGCAGCTTGTATTTTATTTATTTTCAACAGTTCTGCTGATTTCAGCCGTGATGGTGATTAGTGCCCGTAACCCGGTGCACTCAGTTCTGTTCCTTATCGTAGCATTTTTTAATGCTGCAGGATTGTTTCTGGTGGCCGGAGCTGAGTTTCTCGCGATGCTGCTGGTAATCGTTTACGTCGGTGCTGTTGCTGTTCTTTTCCTGTTTGTCGTGATGATGCTTGATATTGACTTCACGAAACTGCGTGAAGGTCTCCAGCAACATGCTGCGATTGGCGTATGCTTTGGCGTGGTTCTTTTTGCCGAGCTTCTTGTCGCTGTTGGCAACTGGCATATGTCATCAGTGAGCGTAACCCGTTTGTCGGGAGCCCCCGGTCAGACGAACACCGCTGCACTGGGTGACCTTATTTATACGCACTACATCCTTCTTTTTCAGGGATGTGGCCTGATTTTGCTGGTGGCAATGATTGGCGCAATTGTGCTGACGCTCCGTCCGGTTGGTTCAGGTCGTCGTCAGATCATTGATAAACAGCATGCACGTGTGCCCTCAGAAACACTTGAGATGATTGATGCTCCGCTGGGCGTGGGCGTCATCAGCCAGGGCGGTTTTCTGCGTCCGCACACTTCATATCATGAAACATCTGTCCCTGACTCTTATGCATCTGGCGGGCAGATCGAGGCCGATAAGAAGGAGAAAGATGTATGACCCCGGCAATCGCCTCCGTCGGACTCACACCCTACCTGGTCGTCAGTGCCGCGTTACTGGTGCTTGGAGTGTTTGGCATTTTTCTTAACAGAAAAAATGTAATCATTATCCTGATGTCTATGGAGCTGATCCTTCTCTCCGCAAATTTAAATTTTGTGGCGTTTTCGTCGGCTCATAACGATTTATCAGGTCAGATTATGGTGTTGTTTGTCCTTACCATTGCTGCTGCTGAAGCTGCAATCGGGCTTGCAATTGTGACCACTTATTTCCGCAACCGTGGTTCTATCCAGGTTGAGGATGTCACTATGATGAAGGGATGAGCGGACATGCAGACCGATCTTCACCTGTTTGCAGCAGCGATTTTTTTACCGCTTGCCGGCTCTGTCGTTGCAGGGCTTGGTGGCCGTCTCTTCGGTGATGTGCTCGCTAAGATTATTACTCTGAGCTGTATGTCTGTTGCAGCTCTGTGCGGTATTGTTACACTTTATGCTAACTGGAGTGCCGGCTTCCCGCTGCATGCGCTCCCGGTTCTTGAGTGGATCAATGCTGGTGGTTTTCATGCCGAGTGGGTTTTAAGAGCCGACACCCTGTCTGTCACAATGACGGCGATGGTTCTTTCCGTCTCTCTGCTCGTGCATTGCTATAGCCTTGGGTATATGAGCCATGAGAGTATGCCGACCTACCGGTTTTTCTCATATTTGTCTCTGTTTACCTTTGCCATGCTTATGCTGGTTTCGTCCAATGATCTGATCCAGCTGTTTTTCGGGTGGGAGGGCGTTGGCCTCGCCAGTTATCTGCTGATCGGATACTGGTACGACAAGCCTTCAGCAACAGCGGCTGCCATCAAAGCCTTTGTAGTAAACCGCGTTGCTGACCTTTTCTTTCTGGTCGGTATCGGCCTGATTTATGTTGTGTTCCACTCCGTTCAGTATGAAGCAATTTTTGCTGCCATACCCGAGATTTCTGGTTCGCATTATCATTTCCTTGGTCACTCCTGGAGCACGACAGAGATCATTGCCCTGCTGCTCTTTATTGGTGCAATGGGTAAATCGGCTCAGCTGTTTCTGCACACATGGCTGCCAGATGCGATGGAAGGGCCGACACCTGTTTCAGCACTGATTCATGCTGCAACCATGGTGACCGCAGGCATTTTTCTGATCGCCCGTATGTCACCCCTGTTTGACTGTGCGCCGTCTGTTCAGAAACTGATTGTTGTGATCGGTGCAACGACCTGCTTCTTTGCCGCAACGGTTGGCATGGTTCAGCCTGATATTAAGCGTGCCATTGCTTATTCAACCTGCTCTCAGCTGGGTTATATGTTTGCCGCTGCGGGTGTTGGTGCTTATCAGATGTCAGTGTTCCATCTGACAACTCATGCTTTCTTCAAAGCGCTTCTGTTCCTTGGTGCAGGTTCGGTTATTCATGCGATGCATGATGAGCAGAATATGTTTCGTATGGGCGGATTGTGGAAAAAACTGCCGCTAACCTATGTGGTTATGTGGATAGGTAGCCTTGCGCTGGCCGGGGTTTTTCCCTTCGCAGGCTACTGGTCGAAGGATGCTATCCTGGAATCGCTGTGGGCCGCTAATACCTCAGTCGGCCACTATGGCTGGGCGCTGGGTACCATAACAGCATTTCTTACTGCATTTTATAGCTGGAGGCTTTTGTTCCTGGTGTTTCATGGTCGGCCTGCAAATGAGGCCGCCCGTGATGCAGCGCATGAAAGCCCGTTCTCTATGGCTCTGCCCCTGGTACTGCTTGCTACGGGTGCAACAGTTGCCGGTGTGCTTCTCGCCCCGTTCTATATTGGTGTTCATCAGGAGCAGTTCTGGAACGGTGCGATTGTGAACGGCGCTTCTAATAATATCATGGAAGCTTTTGAGCATATCCCGTCATTTATCAGCCTGCTTCCTTCTATTGCAGGGCTGTGCGGTATTGCTCTGGCTTATGTGTTTTATGTGCACTCTCCGGCTATTCCGGCAGCACTGGCTCGGGCAATGGGGCCGCTTTATCGTTTTCTGCTTAATAAATGGTATTTTGATGAGCTTTATGGGTTCATTTTTGTGCGTCCATACAAAGCGATTGCAGGCATTCTGTCGAAGGATGTCGAGTTGGGGGCAGCTGAAGGTCTGCCACGTGACCTGGCAGAACTAACGTCAGATACAGCGGGTCAGGCAGCACGGATGCAGACTGGTTCGGTGGCCATTTACGCTTTTACAATGCTGGCGGGGCTTGTCGTGCTGCTGACCGTCGCTCTGTGTGCATAAGGGGAAGAGGCATGCTGATTAATAATCTTCTCTTGCAGGTTGTTTTGAACGGAGTGCGCTGTGATGCCCCTGAATGATATCAACTGGTCACTGTCTATACCAGAAATAGCACTTGCATTTTCGGGGCTTGTCATTCTTGCCGCTGGTGTTTCGCAAAAGAAGGAGACAGCTTTTTTCCCGTGCTCGATGCTGACTCTTGCTTCTTTTCTGGGGTGCATTTTTCTGGTTATCAATGCGCCTGACGGTTCGGCGTTTTCTGGTACATTTGTGAATGACAGCTTCTCAAAAGCTATGAAGCTGCTCATTCTGGCTTCGGCTATTCTTTCAGTTCTGGTTGCTGTTGGCTACAGAGGTCTGAGCCGGACGGGGGAGAGAAAGCGGACTTTACCGTTTGAGACGCCGGTTCTTATTTTATTCTCAACGCTTGGTGCCATGGTGATGGCGTCTTCCTCTAATCTGATGACATTGTTTGTCGGGCTGGAGCTGTCATCTCTGTCTATTTATATTCTCTGCGCTCTTGAGCGTGAGAATATTTTGTCATCAGAAGCTGGTATGAAATATTTCATACTTGGCTCTCTGGCTTCTGGTCTGCTGCTTTACGGCATGTCGCTGGTTTATGGTTATGCCGGCACAATGAACTATTCCGGTCTGATGAAAACTGTTGATGCAGTTGAGGTTGTTCCGACCGGTCTTACCATTGGTGTCATTTTTATCATTGCCGGTTTGTGCTTTAAGCTCTCTGTTGTGCCTTTCCATATGTGGACACCAGATGCTTACCAGGGCGCACCAACGCCAGTTACGGCCTATATGGCAGGTGCTCCTAAATTTGCAGCTTTTGCTCTGTTCCTTCGTATTATGACCGGACCTTTTGGTCTGGTGGCTCAGCACTGGCAGCTGCTGATAGAAGTCGTTGCTGTCTGTTCCATGCTTTATGGCTCACTGGCTGCTATTCCGCAGCAGAACATCAAACGTCTTATGGCATATTCTTCTATCGGTCACATGGGCTATGCGCTTATTGGCCTGGCCGCTGATTCTGCTGAGGGTGTAAGAGCTACTCTGGTTTATCTTGCCGCCTATCTGGTTATGAATGCCGGTGTATTCGGTGTCATCGCCACTATGCGCCGCAGAGGAACAGAGATGACTTCAATTTCTGATCTCGCCGGGCTGGGTAAGAGAAACCCTCTGATGGCTGGTCTGATGGCTATCTTCATGTTCAGCATGGTTGGTGTACCACCTCTGGCTGGCTTCTTTGGCAAGTTTATGGTGTTTGCTGCAGCCTGGCAGGTTGGTCTTTATACCCTGGTTGCTATCGGTGTTGTGTCAAGTATTGTGGGTGCTTATTACTACCTCAATGTCGTCAGAGTTATGTATTTTGAAGCTCCGGCTGAGAAATTTGACCGCTACGCACCGGCTCTGACACTTGTTTCTGGCAGTATGGGGCTGGCCACATTGTTCTTCCTGCTGGTATTGTCACCGATTATGTCAATCGCACAGCAGGCCGCACAGGCTCTGGTAGGGTAAAAAGAGAGTGGAATGAAGCTGGTTTGTCCGCCATGGCGCCTGGAATGTTATGATGAGCTGACTTCAACTTCTGATGTATGTAAGGAGCGCGCCCGGGCAGGGGCCGCTCCTGGTCTGGCTCTGCTGGCCCATCATCAGACAAAAGCCCGCGGCAGCCGTGGCCGCTCGTGGGTGGATGCAGGGCGTAGTCTTGCTCTTTCGGTTTTGCTCGATCCTGCCTCCGTCACATCTGATCTGCAGCTTGGGTGCTGGCCTTTCCTGGCCTCTCTGGCTTTTTATGATGCACTGGCTGATGTTGCACCGGCTGCGCGCGCTGACCTTCTTATTAAATGGCCGAATGATATTCTGCTGGCAGGGAAAAAACTTGGTGGCATTCTGCTCGAATATGAGGGGAGTGCGATGGTCATAGGTTTTGGTGCCAATCTTCATGCTCCTCCGTCTCAGCGTGATATTGGCCGGCAGGTTGCCTCACTTGACGGCTATGCAGAGGTCGGTGCTGAAGCACTGGCTGAGGCTTTGTTAAAGCAAATCCATCGCTGGCTTGATGTCTGGGCACAGCAGGGTTTTGCAGTTTTATGTCACGAGTGGCAAAGCAGAGCTCATCCTGTAGGAACTGTGCTGACTGTCACAAATGAATCATTGAATGAACAGGGCCGGTTTATAGGGCTTGAACCCGACGGGCGTTTGTTACTTGAAACCGGGCAGGGCATAAAAAAAATTGCCGCTGGCGAAGTGCTTCTGCTATCACAGGAGACTGATCGTGTTACTGGTTATTGATGCAGGGAATACCAATGTTGTGTTTGCGGTGTATGACGGCGCAGCATGGCGGGGTAGCTGGCGCATTACGACAAGTTCACAGCGGACTTCTGACGAGTATGCCGTCTGGCTTTTGACGTTATTGAGCATGAGCGGCATTGCCAGAGAGGATATTAACGGGGCAGTTATCGGTACGGTTGTTCCTGCTGCTTTATACCATCTGCGGGCGTTGTGTCGTCAGTGGTTTTCTGTGGAGCCTCTTCTCGCATCTGTAGAGCTCAACTGGGGTATAGAAGTTAAGATGGATACCCCCGAGGAGGTCGGGGTCGACCGTTTGCTCAACAGTCTGGCCGCACATCACTATTATGGCGGGCCCCTGACTGTGATTGATTTTGGTACCGCGACAACATTTGATGTTGTTGATGGTGAAGGTAATTATTGCGGTGGTGTTATCGCTCCTGGCATTAATTTGTCAGTTGAGGCATTGCATAAGGCAGCAGCCCGTCTGCCCCGCATCGGGGTCGGCAGGCCGGTTGGAGAGACGGTTGTAGGGCGGAATACGGTTTCGGCTATGAGGTCAGGCGTGTTCTGGGGGTATCTGGGATTAATTGAGGGGATCGTTGAGAGGATCAGGCGGGAAGTCGGGCAGCCAATGAAAGTGCTCGCGACCGGTGGTCTGGCTCCGCTCTTCTCAGAAGGAACGAAGGTCTTTGACCATGTTGATTCAATGCTGACCCTGAATGGGTTGCGAATATTGGCAGAGCGTAATGCCCTGCCTCGTTTTATCACTGAAAAAGACAGTTTAGCGTAAGGATAACTATACGAATGACAGAACAGAACGGCGATCTGGCCTTTCTGCCATTAGGCGGAACAGGCGAGATTGGCATGAACCTCAATCTTTATCGTCAGGGTGAAACCTGGCTCGCGATAGATTGCGGTATTGGTTTTAGTGGTAATGATACACCTGAAGCAGAAATTCTGGTTCCCGATCCGGTGTTTATTGCCGAACGACGTGACCAGCTTGCGGGTCTGATTATTACTCACGCTCATGAAGATCATATTGGTGCAGTTGCCCATTTATGGCCTTTGCTTGAGTGCCCGGTTTATGTGACGCCTTTTGCAGGTGCTGTTTTGCGCCGCAAACTGGGTGAAGCGCGTATTTTGCAGGATGTACCCATTCACGTCATTCCCTGTGGGGGACGTTTTGAGGTGGGGCCTTTCGATCTTGAATTTATACCGGTCACGCATTCTGTGCCTGAGGCTCAGGCTGTTGTGCTGCGTACACCTTCAGGGGTAATCGTTCACACAGGTGACTGGAAGCTTGACCCGACACCTCTGGTTGGTCCGCCAACCGATATCGCCCGCCTGAAAGAGGTGGGTGATGAGGGTGTCCTGGCTCTGGTGTGTGACAGCACTAACGTGATGAGCTCAGGTCCGTCTCAGTCAGAGGCTGAGGTCCGTCGCAGCATGACGTCTCTTATTGCCAGTCTGAAAGGCCGTGTGGCGGTCACCTGCTTTGCGTCAAACGTTGCACGCGTTGAAAGCATTGCCATGGCTGCGCAGGCAGCGGGTCGTACAGTTGTTCTGGTCGGGCGTTCTTTGCGTAACCTTGATGTTGCTGCGCGTGACTGCGGTTATCTTTCCGGTGTGCTGCCTTTCCTGACAGAGCAGGAGGTAAATGACCTGCCTGACGATCAGGTCGTTATGATTATCACAGGCAGTCAGGGTGAGCCGCGTTCAGCTCTTTCTCGTATATCGATGGACGTACACCCCAGTGTGTCACTGGGTGAGGGAGATACGGTTATTTATTCAAGCCGTATGATTCCGGGTAATGAACGCGCGATTATGGCCGTGCAGGATAATCTGTCACGCCGTGGTGTCCGGGTTATTACTGATAAAGAGCATTTTGTGCATGTTTCAGGTCATGCAACAGGTGATGATGTCAGCATGATGTATGACCTGGTGCGGCCACGTTATGCTGTGCCGGTGCATGGTGAGTGGCGGCATCTGACAGCGCATGCTGCTCTGGCTCAGGATAAGAATATTACACCTGTGCTGCTCGAGGACGGGGATGTGCTGCGACTTGCGCCAGAAAAAGTCGAGGTTGTTGATACGGCTCCCAGTGGTCGTCTTGCTCTTGATGGTGGCCGTCTTCTGCCGATGGATGGTGGTGTTCTCGCGGCCCGTCGTAAAATGCTGTTTAACGGTATTATCATTGCCAGTGTGGCGATTGATGACGAGGGGTTTGTTATTGGTGAGCCCAAGGTCAGCGCCCCGGGTCTGCTCGACGCTGATGATCAGGAAAGCGTTCGCGTGTGCGAAGAGTTTGCCAGCGCGATTGATATGATACCTGATGAACTGCGTAATGATGATAAGGCATTTTGTGATGCAGCAAAAACGGCTTTGCGTCGCGCTTTAGGGCGTAAACTGCAAAAGCGTCCGCTTGTTGATGTACATGTTTTACGGGTGTGACAGGCGTTTTCTCCCGCGCATCATCAAAAAAATAACACCTGGAGGCGAAAGCATCGCTTTACAGGTGTCGCGCCGTAGCGCACAGAGCATTGTAATTTTTTCAGCAGCCTGAAAGGGCTGCTTTGTTCAACAGGGCTGGGTCTTATTATGCGTCTTTCGCGCAGTTTTCTCCCGACATTTAAAGAAAATCCGGCAGAGGCACAGATTGTCTCGCATCGTCTGATGCTCCGTTCGGGTCTTATTCGTCAGACAGCTTCAGGCATTTATGCCTGGCTTCCGGCTGGTCTGAAAATTTTACGTAATATCAGTCAGATCGTACGTGAAGAGCAGGATAGCGTTGGCGCTCAGGAAGTGCTGATGCCGACTCTGCAGTCCGCTGATCTGTGGAAACGCTCCGGGCGTTATGATGCTTATGGCCCTGAAATGCTGCGCATTCAGGACCGCCATAAGAGAGATCTTCTCTACGGACCGACAAATGAAGAGATGATTACTGATATTTTTGGTCAGATCATTAATTCATATAAAGAGCTGCCTCAGACCCTGTATCATATTCAGTGGAAATTCCGTGATGAGGTCAGGCCACGTTTTGGCGTTATGCGCGGTCGTGAATTTCTGATGAAAGATGCTTACAGCTTTGATCTGAATTATGAGGCAGCCGTTGCCAGCTACCAGCGTATGATGCTGGCTTACCTGCGTACTTTTCAGCGTCTTGGTGTAAGAGCCGTGCCAATGCGCGCTGATACCGGGCCGATCGGCGGTGAACTGAGCCACGAATTCCTTATTCTGGCACCAACGGGTGAGAGCGGTGTTTTCTATGATGCAGCCCTTGAGGGGCAGGACTGGCTTGATACCCCGGTTGATGTGACTGATCCGGCAGCGCTTGAGACATTTTATAAACGTGTCACAACACCTTATGCCGCAACTGACGAGATGCATGATACGACTGCCTGGGAGGCAGTGCCTGAGGAACGCCGTCGTGAAGGACGTGGTGTTGAAGTCGGTCATATTTTCCATTTTGGTAATAAATATACCAAAGCAATGGATGTCAGCGTGGTGGGTGCTAATGGTGAACGTCTTTATCCTGAAATGGGTTCTTATGGTATTGGTGTGTCACGTCTGGTTGGTGCGATTATTGAAGCCAGCCACGACGATAACGGCATTATCTGGCCTGACGCTGTCGCACCGTTTAAAGCTGTTATCATTAACCTGAAAGCGGGTGATGAAACCTGTGACGCGGTATGTGAAGGCATCTATAACAAAAATACAGAAGATTTTCTGTATGATGACACGTCAGACCGTGCAGGTACCAAATTTGCTAATGCTGACCTGATGGGGCACCCGTGGCAGATTATTGTCGGGCCACGCAGCGCGAAAGAAGGACGTGTTGAGCTTAAACGTCGCGCGACGGGCGAGCGTCATGACCTGACGGTTGATGAAGCTCTGTCTCTGGTTCTGGCAGGCGCATAATGTTTGGCCCCTTTGAGCGCGCTGTCGCAGGGCGTTATCTGCGTGCAAGGCGCGGAGAGCGCTTTGTCTCTGTTATCGCTATTTTTTCGCTGATTGGCATCGCGCTCGGGGTGGCGACTCTTATTATTGTTATGGCCGTTATGAACGGCTTTCAGTCTGAGCTGATGGATCGGATTCTCGGGCTGAACGGTGACCTGACAGTTTACGGATCTGGCCGGACAATCAGCCAGTATGAAGAGGTTGTTAAACGCGTTAAAACTGTTCCGGATGTCACAAGCGCTACCCCTCTGATCGAAGGGCAGGTGCTGATTAGTTCCGGGCAGTTTAATAGTGGTGCCATTGTGCATGGCATGACAAAACAGGGGCTGACTGACCTTAAAGATGTCAGTTCCTCTCTTATCGCAGGTTCTCTCGATAAATTTGAGGGGCCTGACGCTGTTATCGTTGGTGTGTCACTGGCTTCAAAAGCTGGTCTTTATATTGGCTCGCCGGTTACGCTGATTTCCCCCGAAGGGGCGGCTACGGCTTTTGGCACCGTGCCACGTATCAGAACTTACCATGTTGTTGCTATTTTTGATGCGGGTGTGAACGATTATAACTCAGGTTATGTGTTTATGCCCCTGCATGCAGCGCAGGTTTACTTCAAAATGCCCGATCAGATCACCCAGATTCAGGTGATGGTAAAAGACGCACAGAATATTCGTAGTGTTACGCATCAGATTGTGAATGCTGTGGGCGACCCTAATGGTCTGCGCGTGCTGGACTGGACAAATGCTAACAATGCATTGTTTGGTGCGGTACAGGTCGAGCAGAATGTGATGTTTCTTATTCTGACTTTGATTATTCTGGTTGCGGCATTTAACGTGATTTCGTCACTGATCATGATGGTAAAAGATAAAACACGAGACATCGCCGTGCTGCGTACCATTGGTGCCAGCCGTGGCGCAATTATGCGTATTTTTCTGATGTGTGGTGCCTCTGTGGGGGTTACAGGTACACTCGCGGGTACTGCGCTCGGGGTTGTATTTTCGCTTAATATCGAGCGTATCCGTCAGTTTTTACAGTCTCTGAGCGGTACGAACCTGTTTAATCCTGAAGTTTATTTTCTGACCCGCCTGCCAGCCCGGCTTATATGGGGGCAGGTGGCTGAGGTCATGATTATGGCTCTGGTGCTCTCTCTTCTCGCTACACTTTATCCGTCCTGGCGTGCGGCACGAACCGACCCGGTAGAGGCTTTGCGTCATGAATAATATTGTTCTGCGTCTGTCGGGCATAACGAAAGTCTATAACAGGGGGGAGGCAAATGCTCTCCCTGTGTTACAGGGCGCTGATTTTATGCTTGAAAAAGGGCAGCTGGTCGCTCTGGTGGCACCGTCAGGTACGGGTAAATCAACGCTGTTACACCTGGCTGGTCTGCTTGATACACCGGACAAGGGTGAGATAGAAATTTGCGGACAAAAAGCCAGCGGCATTACTGAGCGCCAGCGTACAGCGTTACGCCGTGACCGTATTGGCTTTGTTTATCAGTTTCATCATCTGCTGGGTGAGTTCACAGCGTTAGAGAATGTGATGCTGCCGCAGATGATTGCTGGTGTGCATAAAAATGAGGCCCGTTTTCAGGCAAAAGAACTTCTTAATCTGTTTGGGCTGTCCCATCGTGTCAGTCATCTGCCAGGTAAGTTATCCGGTGGCGAGCAGCAGCGAGTGGCCATTGCCCGTGCACTGGCAAATAAACCGTCTTTATTGCTGGCTGATGAGCCAACAGGTAATCTTGACGTTAACACTGCCGATCGCGTTTTTGAAGAACTGACACAGGCCGTCAGAGAGCAGGGGCTGGCAGCATTAATTGCCACGCATAATGAAGAGCTTCTGTCGCGTATGGACAAGGTTATTACACTGCGTGACGGGCTTATCACAGAGCGATGACACAATGGTCATCGCATTTATCTGATCAGTAGCTGCAGACGACTTTTTCAATCGCTTTTCTGGTGCGGTTAGCTGTGGGTGGCGTAATGCTGCTGAACCAGGCTGCTGGCTGCCCTTGTTTGTCAAAGATATATTTATAAAAATTCCATCTTGGCTGTGCAAAAAAACCGAGTTCTTTCGTCAGCCATGTAAAAAGAGGAATGGCAGTATTCCCTTTTACAGAGCTGCGTGCCGCCATAGGAAAACTGACCCCGTAGTTTTTATGACAAAACGTGCTGATCTCGGCAGACGTGCCTGGTTCCTGCTGACCAAAGTCGTTGCATGGGATGCCAATAACCACCAGGCCAGTTTTTTTAAACTGAGACCAGATAGCCTGTAAGCCTTCATATTGTGGTGTAAAGCCACATTGTGATGCTGTGTTGGTGATCAGTAAAGGGCGCCCTTTATAAGCTGCCAGATCCAGAGTGCTGCCATCTAAAGCAGGCAAAGTAAAATCGTACACTGTTGTCATTAGAAAAATCTCTATTAATAGCTTAGGCAGGATATACGAGAGAGACTCTAACATATGCGCAGGAGAAACAGGATGGGAAAACTATGCGGAAATCAGAGGCCCTTTCCGGGTTCTTCTTCTGACTTCCGCACGTAGTTTTCTAAAAGATTGCGTTCATTATTTTTGTTCATTATATTGAACTTCATCCCGTATTTGGAACAATGAGGGCATCGGCCTTTTTTGTCAATAAGGAAAATAAAAATGGTTGTGACAAAACAGGCTGATTCTGTTCCGGCTCTACGCAGGGCTGTTCGCGTTCTGGATATGGTGAGGGGAGCATCACACCCGCCTTTAGCGGCAGATGTGGCCCGTCAGCTTGGTTTGCCAAGGAGTACAACCCACGGGCTTCTGGCTGTCATGGTTGAGCTTGGACTGCTGGAAAAGACCGTTAATCACGGTTATCGTATCGGAACACGTTTGCTTGAGTGGGTTGGCGGAGCTGCCGAAAAGCGTGATCTTGTCGCAGAGTTTTATCATGCACTTGACGGGTTTTCCGGGCTGGATTCATTTACCATCACCCTGACTCTGCTGGAGGGGATGGAAGTTGTGTACGTAGCCTGCCGCAGCAGTCAGACCGGGCTGAGTGCGTCTTTTCGGGTCGGGATGCGCCTGCCGGCAATTTTTACAGCCACAGGCAGCGCGATCCTGGCCGAAATGGATGATACTTCATTCAGGGAGTGGCTTACGTTATACCCGGCTTCTGCCTGGCCTGAGCCGCTGACGTCAAAAAGTGTATGTTCTGTGACCGGTCTTGTCCGTGAAATTGCCGTAATTCGGGAGCGAGGCTATGCTGTCGATAGTGAAAATGTTTACGAAGGGTTGTGGTGTGCCGGAGCAGTTGTAAGGGATTACTCGGGTCATGTCGTGGCGGGGCTTGGCATCAGCCTGTTGCAGGCTGAAGTAGGGCGTTATGACATAGCATCGCTGGGTAACCGCGCTATGGCTCTTGCACAGGCGGTTTCTAAGCGTCTGGGATACAGGTCCGTTTCTGCGGCCTGAAGGGGCGTTTGGGTCTGACGCTCTGTTCGCAGGCGCGCTTTTTTAATGCGTCTCCTGGAGAGTGTTGATGATTTTTAAAAAGAGTGTGCTTACCGGATGTCGGAGCCATAAAAAATGGATGGCAGTTGCCGGTCTGAGCATAGCACTCGGTTTTTCTGATCCGCAGTCTGCATGGTCGCAGTCTGAAAAAATGGCACTGAGTTACCATGTGTTTGTTCATGGTATGCATGTACTGAATGTTAATACGTCTTATGCACTGGGCAGCGAGCAGTACAGTATTGATATGCGTATGAAAACTTCAGGTTTTCTAAGCTGGTTTATGAAAACAGATATGCTGATGAAGGCACGCGGACGCTTCGTCGGTATGGCTGCTGAGCCTGAAACTTTTGAGATGCATCGTGAAACCAGTGACAAGGCTGACACGAAAAACATTATTTATAAAAATAAAATACCTGAGTTGCAGTCTCCGAACCCGGCTAAAGAACTTCCGTCAGCGAAGCAGCGTAAAGGTGCGCTTGACGCGATGTCTATGCTTATACAGTTACTTCATCAGGTCAGGGCGACGCACCGTTGCGATAGCAGTAACAGGATTTTTGATGGTACCCGTCATCTGAGCATATTTACCGCGCGTACAGCAGGAGAACAAAAAATTCCATCTGCCGGGCCATTTCGCTGGGGGAAGACCGCACTGCGCTGTGATTTTAGCTGGCAGGTTATTAAAAGCTTTAAAGACGATGGTAATAACCCCGGAGAGCTTGAAAAGCCCCAGGCAGGCAGTATCTGGTTTGAACAGATTGATAATATGGGGCTGGTTGCCATTCGTTTTGAGCTGACGACTGCAACAATGGGGCAAATTAATATGTTGCTGAATAAAACACCTAAATATCAGCCCTGACCTCCGCTGACAGGGAAGGCAGAGAAAAGAAAATTTTCTCTGCCTTTTGTAATTATTCCACAGTAACAGACTTTGCCAGGTTACGAGGCTGATCGACGTCTGTCCCTCTGAGCACGGCAACTTCATAAGCCAGCATCTGCACAGGAATAGTCTGCACTACAGGCGCTGTAAAATCATGCACATGCGGCAGAACAACCATTTGTTCCGCAATTGCTGAGACTCGTTCAGCTCCTTTTGTGTCAGTAAACACAAGCAGGCGTCCGCCCCGGGCTTTTGCTTCCTGCAGGTTTGACAGTGTTTTATCAAATAATGGCGTGAAAGGTGCGCTGGCAACAATCGGCACGGTGTTGTCAATCAGTGAGATCGGACCGTGTTTCATTTCACCGGCGGCATAGGCTTCGGCGTGTATGTAGGAGATCTCCTTAAGTTTTAAGGCACCCTCCATAGCAACAGGGAACATACTACCCCGGCCCAGATATAAAACATTGCTGGCATCAGCGATAATTCTGGCCATTGAGCGTATGGCATCAGCCTGAGCCAGGGCGTCAGCTGCACGGCTGGGCAGGTCAAGCAGGGCTGTTACCAGCTCTTCTTCTCCGGCGGCATCCAGCGTGCCACGACTGCGGGCTACAGCAATGGTCAGGCAGGCCAGTACGGTGAGCTGAGCTGTAAACGCTTTTGTTGAGGCGACAGAAATCTCCGGGCCGGCTGCGGTGCCAAGAACAGCATCGCTCTCACGGGCCATGGTGCTGTGCTCAACATTAAGCACTGACAGGATATGCGCTGAATTCTGACGCAGAGTGCGCAGGGCGGCCAGGGTATCTGCCGTCTCACCTGACTGAGAAATCAGTAATCCCAGAGAGCCTTTTGTGAGGGGAGGGTCGCGGTAGCGCAGCTCGCTGGCAATATCGATGTCAACGGGCAGGCGGGCAACGCTCTCAAGCCAGAAACGGCCAACCATCGCCGCATAGAAGGCAGAGCCACATGCTGTCATAACCGCACGGGGCACTTCAGCCAGGTTGCAGGGCA
The DNA here is from genome assembly GCF_002153695.1 of Acetobacter sp. DsW_059. Classification (NCBI taxonomy): domain Bacteria; kingdom Pseudomonadati; phylum Pseudomonadota; class Alphaproteobacteria; order Acetobacterales; family Acetobacteraceae; genus Acetobacter; species Acetobacter sp. DsW_059. The sequence continues at coordinate 13,558 of NZ_JOPI01000037.1, read as the reverse complement.
GCTCAGGCAAAACAACCTGGCGTGTGGCCGGGTCAATCATACGCTGCAGGGTTTGACCAATGACCAGCGGGTGTTCATGGAGTTCTTTTTCCATGAAGTGCTGATAACCGTCTTTGCCAATTGCGCCTGAGGTCAGAGCCGCAATTTTTTCTTCACGCTCGACCGGCTCTCCGTCAAAGGTCATAAATTGTGCGCCGGCGGGGGTAATGACAACGCAATCCCCATCCTGCATGTAAGTGATACGGCGGGTCAGAGGTGCCAGGGCAAGAGAGTCAGAGCCCAGAAACATCTCGTCATCACCATAGCCCACTGCGAGGGGTGCGCTATGGCAGGCACCAATCATCAGGCCGTCATGTTCTGCAAAAATGACAGCAATGGCATACGCCCCTTCAAGGCGTTTCAGGCTTTTAAGCACAGACTCTTTCGGGGTGTGCCCCTGTGATAAATATAAGTCGATGAGCCGAGCTATTGTTTCGCTGTCAGTTTCTGTTTCAAAAACAACACCTTCGGCTTCAAGCTCGTGGCGCAGCGTTTCGAAATTCTCGATGATTCCGTTATGCACGATGGCAACCCGGTCTGTGCCATGGGGGTGGGCGTTTGATGTTGTCGGCGCACCATGCGTGGCCCAGCGGGTGTGGCCAATGCCTGTAGTGCCGGCAAGAGGTTTTTCTTCAAGCAGAAGGCCCAGATTGTCGAGTTTACCAGCTGCGCGCCGCCGACTTATTTTTCCGTCAACCAGGGTGGCGATACCCGCAGAATCATATCCGCGATATTCAAGCCGTCTCAGACCTTCGAAAACAATCGGGGTGGCATGTCGGAGACCAGTAACACCGCATATTCCGCACATCAGCCATTTCCTTTTTTATTTTTTAAAGCGGTTTTCAGTTTTTTTCCAAGCCCGGGTTTATTGACCTGTTTTGCACGTGCCAGTGCCAGGGCGTCGGGTGGAATATCGTTTGTGATTGTGCTGCCGGCAGCAATTAAAGAATCAGACCCGACAGTAAGCGGGGCTACCAGTATGGCGTTAGAGCCAACAAACACATCATCACCAATAGTCGTTTTATGTTTGGAGGCACCATCATAGTTGCAGGTAATGGTACCAGCTCCGATATTGGTGCGCGTGCCAACAGAGGTGTCACCAAGATAAGTCAGGTGGTTTGCTTTGCTGCCTTTGCCAATCACAGAATTTTTGATTTCGACAAAGTTGCCGATATGTGCCTCTTCGCCAATCTGTGCTCCGGGGCGCAGGCGGGCATAAGGACCAACAATAGCGGCGGACTGTACTTCGCATCCCTCCAGATGGCTGAATGCGCGGATCTCGGCGCCGCTGCGCACGGTCACACCCGGGCCAAACACAACATTGGGTTCAATCAGCACATCAGATTCAAGAACAGTATCTGTGCAGAGGAAAACAGTTTCAGGTGCGACAAGCGTGACACCCTTCTCCATGGCATGCAGTCTCAGACGCTGCTGCAGTGCGGCTTCAGCTTCAGCCAGTTCAGCGCGGGAGTTAATGCCACGAAGCTCACTTTCAGCTGCCTCGACGCTTTTGACAGAGACACCCTCCCTGACGGCAAGCCCGACAACATCTGTCAGGTAATATTCCTGTTTCGCATTTGTATTTTTAACATCTTTCAGCCAGCGACGAAAATCCTGCGCCTTTGCACAGAGCACACCTGCGTTGCACAGGTTAACAGCACGTTCCTCTGGTGTTGCATCGGCCCACTCGACAATTTTCTGCACATTATGAGACTGAGCTGATGTGATAACGCGGCCATAACGCCCGGGTTGAGCAGGACGCATAGCCAGCAGGGCAAGACCTGTATCAGCTTTGCGGCTTTCCGTTAACAGACGGGAAAGCGTGTCGGAGGAAATCAGGGGGTTGTCAGCATAAAGAACGGCAACATCACCGTCTCCAAACAGGGCTTCTGCCTGCAGTGCTGCGTGTGCGGTGCCAAGCCGTTCGTTTTGTACAATAACGGCATGTGGTGCCGCCAGCTGTTCAACCTCAGGCATGTCAGGGCCGACAACGACAATAAGTTTGTCAAAAACCCGGGCAGCACTGTCGATCAGGTGTGCCAGCATCGGGCGGCCGGCAAGCCTTTGCATGGCTTTCGGACGGGAGGACTGCATGCGGGTTCCACGCCCTGCAGCGAGCAGAACAGCGGTAGCGGGACGGGGGGAGGAAGATGATGTCATGACAGGATTCCGGTAGGCTAACCTCAGCGTTCTGTCAAACTCAGAACGTGTTTTGACAAAGTCATAGTTATGACATTCTCCTTATAGGGTATTTAAAAGAACTGGAGGAGTCATGTCTGTAAAACTTGCGGTGTTTGATATGGATGGCACCCTGATCGATTCATTACCTGACCTGGCAGACTGCGCTCGTCAGCTCCTCTCTTCCTACAGCTTTCCTGAGGTCACTGACACAGAGGTGCGCGTAATGATTGGTAACGGCGTAGCAGCTCTTGTTGAGCGTCTGCTTGCATCGGCACTCAGAAAAGGAGCTGATGTCGGTTCGATCAGCCCTGCAGAGGCCTGTGAGCGTTTTATGGAGTTTTATACTCCACGGGCAACACGGTATTCCCGCCTTTTCCCCGGAACTGAAGAAACGCTGAAAACTATGCGTGCTCAGGGCTGGCGTCTGGCTGTGTGCACCAATAAACCTGAGGTCGCTGCTCTGGCTATTCTGGAACGGTTTGGTTTGTTCGAGCTGTTTAGTTGTGTCGGAGGGGGAGATAGTTTTCCAGCCAGAAAGCCTGATCCGGTCCATTTGCTCGGTACAATTAAAAAGGCTGATGGCACGCCGGAGCAGAGTGTGATGATAGGCGATATGTCACCAGATCTGATTGCCGCCCGCAGTGCCGGTTGTCGCTCTTTATTTGCTGCATGGGGTTATGGCGGCCCGGAACTTGCAGAAATGGCTGACATGCAGGTAGCTGATATGCACGATGTGCCAAAAGCGGCAGAGCAGCTGCTGGCCGGATCAGTTTAAAAATCTGATGCCAGCAGGCCCTGCTAAAGTCAGGGTCTGCTCTCGCGCAGAAGCCGCTCTGTCAGTATCAGGTCGGCTGGTTTATCGACATCGACGGCAGCTCTGCCATCATTAAGGCAGACAAGCTCAGCCTGTGCACCGGTCATTTTTTTCAGACGGGCATATAAAGCCGCCCGACTAAGCTGTTTGCACAGCGCGCGTATAAGAGTGAAAACACCTAAAAGCCAGGCAATGCGGAGGGGATGTTTGCGGTTTTTCTCTATGTGTTGCCACAGCTTTACGATATTCGCAGAGCGGTCTGAGCGTAAGAGAAACAGGTTGCAGCCTGAAAAAGACAAGTCTGACAGGTGAATAAAAGTACGCTTTGTGAGCGGAACATCCCGCAGGACATTTTCTTTCGCGGCAACGGCGACTGAAAGATCAGCTGCCGGACTGGCTTTATTGAGAAATTCCGTTATCCATTCAGGGCGCAGCAACGCATTATCCGCTGTGGTCACGAGTAAAGGAGCCCCCAGTTCTCTGAGGCCGGCCATTACGCTGGCACTTGGTCCTTCAGGACGGGCAGCGATAATATCCGTATCCGGGAGCACAACCTCTTTCAGCACATCAGCATTATCAATACAGACAACAATGCGCCCCACCTCGGGAGTATTGCGTAATGTGCTGATAACGCGTGAAATCATGGGGATGCCATCAACTGGCAGTATCGCTTTGTGCGACACTCCGGCAGCCTGTGCCATAGGGTCAGCCACCCCTGGCCGTGTGCCGGCCAGAATGAGTGCGCAGATTTTAGCAGTATCAGCACTCATGCCGCATTCCGGCGGTTACTATCGTTTTTTTCGGTTTTGGGGCGGGCACCATCGGGGCGGTCACGGGGAGGGGAGCCTGTCAGGTCCATCACCCAGGGATAATTCTTCGCTTCCTGAAGGTCATAGCCAAGATTAAACACAGTCGGGCTGCGCGGGCGTGCTTTTGCATCAAGATAGAAGCTGCCCATAACACGGTCGACAACGTAGCTTGTGATGCCGAAATTACCATCTTCATCATGAAAATGGTGCAGCACATGATAGGCTTTCATACGCTGAATCCAGGCGGCCCGGGGTTTATAGTTCAGATGCTGAATGCAGTGAAAAAACTCATAAATGCAGGTTATGGTAATGCCGGCACCAAATGCAGCGGCTGAGCACCCCCAGCCACCAATCATATATCCGATAGGAATGGTAATGATAGCAATGGTCGGCAGCGTGGTCAGAGGGGAGCCAAACAGAACATCGAGCAGATGAGGGTCCTGATGGTGATCAAAGTGGATACGTTTCCACAATGCTGATGTTGCACGAATTTTATAAAGTACCCGCCCGTGCAGAACAAAGCGATGAAGCAGATACCACACCACGGGGTAAACCAGCATGACAGCAACAACGGCACATAGTGTGTGTAACCAGCCTGCAAAGAAATGTGCTGAAATCGCGACATTTGCGATGATCAGTGCAAAATACAGAAGAATGGTAGGGTAAGTCAGATAAGCTATCCAGAGCTGCCTGAGGTTCATTTTCCCCAGATCAAAGCTACGACCTGTTCTCAGGCTCGCATTGTTTAGCGTTCCACTCATTTTGTTTCATTCCTCAGAAGAGCTGTCATAGCTCCCAGTGTAAAAATAATCAGTCCGGGTATGGTTGCGACCGGAGGGGGTAAAAGACCAGCATTCCCCATGGCGCGTAATAAGCCCTGTAAAATTACGAACAGTAACCCGGAGGCAAGACACCACACTGGTGTCCAGCTTCTTATTCCCGTCCGTGGGGGAATATGGATAACCGGCATCGTAATTAACAGTAATACGAGCAAAGTCATCGGTCTTAAAAAGCGCTCCAGCAACCCGCCCTGCAAATAACCGGGGCTGGCATCTGACGGCAGACGGCCGCGTAACATGCCAAGAATTGTGCCTGATGAGAGAGGTGGGTTACTAACGGAGAGTCTGATAAAATCTTTAGGCAGCAATGGGATATCCCATGTTTGCTCAGGCTGTTCGGGTAAAGTCACAGCTGTCGTGGCTTTTACTTCAACGCGCGTTATGTGCCTCAGCGTCCAGCCAGTTACGTGGGTATAATCAGCATTTTTTGCATGTGTCACATATTGTAACAAACCCTGCGGAGTGCGTGAGTAGATATCGATTCCCTGTAATGCATTACCGCCATCAGCGACATAAGAGACGCGGGTTAATGTGTCTTTTCCACGAAACCAGAAAAAATGTCCGTCCTCAGGGTGCGGGTTAGTACGATTCCACCATGCGGTAAGAGCCTGCTCCGACCGGGGTGTTATCTGGTCATCAAGCGCGATGCCAAGAACGCCGACGATAAGAACCGCGGGTATAAGATTTTTATACAGACCAATCATCGACAGGCCGGAGGCCTGAAGAATGGCCATCTCGCTCGAGAGAGTCATTTGCGTCAGTGTCAGGAGACTGCCGATGAGCACGCTGAGAGGGAGTGTGCTGGAGAGTAAAAACGGTAGTCGCATACCCGCGTAGGTAAGGATACCTGAAATACCAAGATGTCTCTGCAGAATAGGAGTGGTCTGTTCCAGCAGGGCCAGAATTTCAAGCAGGCCGACCAGTGCGGCAGCACATATCAGAACGCGGGAGAGTAGCATTCCCGAAAGATAGCGCAGCAGCACAAATCGATTATTACGTTCGATTTTGCTCACGGCTGTTCTTTCAGTGGTGCGGAAGCTTCAGGTTTACGAAACCAGAGTGCTTTTGCTGTGAGCAGCAGGCCTGACTTTGAAGCCAGAAGGGCTGAGCAGCCGATAATAAACAGGAATGAGGGCAGCCAGGTCATTAAGTAAGGGGAAGCATTTTTTGTGTCTACAAGACTGTGACCAAATTGCAGAATATGGTCAAAACCCACAAGTATCAGGAAGGCAATAATCAGACCACTGGTATTGCGCTGACGTTTGCGTACGATAGCCAGAGCAGCAGCAAGAGCCGGAATGAAGGGGATGGTTATACTGCGTGCCAGCCTGAAATGAAGTTCTGCGCGCAGACTTGAGAAGGGTATCTGCGTATCCTGCCTGACCATATGACGAATAAGTTCATGTGATGTCAGCTCCCGCTCATCGTCGCCTCGTTTGCGGAACGGAGATATGTGAGACGCTTCAACCAGCAGACGTGTTGCATGATCGAACGTTGTCAGGGTTGGCGCTCCTGTTTCCGGAATTGTCAGGATTTCACCATCCTGCAAGTCAATTTCCACAGAATCATCATTCGTTGTCAGGCGGATCTGTCCATTTTTGGCAGTAATATCTCTTTCTTTATGGCCTGACATATCTCTGATGAAAACTTTTTTTAGTCGCGACCCGGCAAGATCAACATGGTCTGCGACAATGGTAATATTGGGAGAGGGACTGGCAAAAACACCAGACTGAAGACGGGGTGCCCACCCGGTATGACTGGCAATATAGAGCGACTGACGAAAATCGTAGCGCGCATATGGCTGGATAAAGCCATAAAGTAAGAAGGATATACACCCAAGGAGCAGGCCCAGTTGCATAAGAGGGCGTGTCAGGCGAATCAAAGACATGCCGCTGCTGTTTATCGCATCAATCTCCTCATTCTGGCTCATGCGTCGTACAACGGTGAAGACACTGACGCAGAGTGCAGCCGGTATGGCCAGCCCGAGGTAATGAGGGGTGAGAGTTGTCAGCAGTCCCAGAAAGGTAAAAAGATGATTGTTACCTGCGGCAAGAAGGTTGAACAAAGCGAGTAAACGCTCAAGGAGCAGCGCGATCATAACAACCGACAGAGCCAGAAAAAAAGGAGGCAGTGTCTGAGTAATCAGATAGCGATCCATCGTAGTTGGCCGCAGATGTGCTTTTATCTTATGTACGAACGGCAATGAGAGCATGAGAGATCTTACGTCGATCAGGAAAAAAAAGGAACGGCATGAAACGAATAGTTGTAGTGTTGCGCCGCTTTGGTGCGGCCCTCAGGCTCTTGCGTTCTTAACTCCGGCGCTGAGATCGTTAGAGGAGTGGGCTATATAATACGACATACTGTCTGAAAGCTATAGTGGCGCAGCAAAACAGATGACCTCTTCTGGTCTTTTTCCGGCTTTGTGTACTGGTGACAAAGCAGGGAGGTTATACACCTGCGTTAATGCACAGGATTGAGACATAATCGTGACGCAGAAAGACGTAAGTGCAGAGAGCAGCAGCGTAATGCGTAATGCATTTGTGTAAACAGCATGTGACAAGAGTGACAACTCAGACTATACCACCGTCTCCAGCCGAGGCATAAGGCATCGGTGTTCATTCTGTGAATGTATGAGAATTTATGTGCCTTGTAGTTTCGCGTTAATCCACAATCCTCAGAGCAGACGCAACGTAAAGACAGGGCTGAGTGCTTCTGACGTGCTGCGTGCTTTACCAGATCTGCTGTTCTGTGCCCCTGAGACAGAAGCCGCTTTAGTTGCAGCTCTGGCAGATATTGCTCCGCGTAAAATCAAATATCTGATTGTCGATGGCGGAGATGGTACGGTCAGTAAGGTGCTGAGCGTAATGCATGCATCAGGCTGGCCGAAAGAGGAATGGCCTGTTCTTATTGTTTTGCCATCAGGCAATACAAACCTGGTCGCAGAGGATGTGGGTTTTGGCCTGAGAGGTGAGGCAGCATTAAAGCAGCTTGTACTCCTCGCTCAGGGGCAGATGAATAAATGCTCAGTTGTGCGCAGGCGCCCTCTGGTGGTTTCGTGGCCGGATGGCTCTCATGTTTCCGTCCTTGGTTTTTTCGGAGGGCTGGGTGCTTTTACACGCGGTATCGAAATAGCTCATCGCCCTGGTTTTCTTAAAACCTTCTCCCATGAAGCGGCTGTTATCTGCGCATTTTTACTCACAGTATTAAAGTTACTGGCGCCTCATTCACGTAAAAAATGGCTTGATGGTTCAGCTGTTGATGTCACGCTGGATGGCGTGCCAGCAGAAAGCAAAAGACATTTTCTGATGTTGTTTACGGCGCTTCGCCGCTTCCCTCATGGTGTCTGGCCATTCTGGCAAAGATCAGATTCGGCTGAGCAGGGGGTAGTTTATCTCGATGTTGCAGCACACCCTGAACGTCTGACGACAGCAGTGTTTAACCTGTTGCGTAATCGTATCCCTTCATGGATCCGCCAGAGCCCGTCATATAACAGTGGCCTGGCTGATAAAATCTCACTCAGAGGAGAGCCGTTACTGGTTCTGGATGGAGAAATTCTGCAAACCTCTCCGGAGGGAGGTTTTGAAATTGAGGCAGGACCAGAAGTTTCTTTTCTTCAGTTCAGCAAAAAGGACAACTGAAAGTGAGGCAGAACGTCTCAGGGTTGCCTGATTATATCAAACAGGAGCTTTCTGAACCTGTCCCGGAGGAAGTGAGCAGGTTTGTTCAGAGCCTGGTTAAGCAGGGTAACCCTCTTGCGGTCATATTTTATGGATCAGGTTTAAGAGGGGGGATCCAGGACGACACGCTGCTTGATTTTTATATCGTTCTCAATCGTCAGGCAGACTGGCCGCGATCTTTTCTGGCCAGGTCTGGTAATGCCATACTGCCTCCCAATGTTGAATATCATGAAATTCCTGTAGCGGGCCATATACTCAGGGCAAAAGTTGCTTTTGTTACGCTGGCTCAGCTTCGGTACCAAACTGGTTTTTCAACGCTGGATACAACAGTGTGGGCACGTTTTTCGCAGCCTGTCAGGCTGGTGTGGGTAAGAGATAAAGAGGCTGAATCTGCTGTTTGTACATGTATAGCGCGTGCTGTTGTCACAGCGTCGCGCTGGGCTGCTTTTATGGGGCCTCTTCATGGTGGGGATGCCCTGAGTTTCTGGAAAGCCCTGTACCAGAAAACGTATCAGACAGAATTACGTGTTGAAAAAGCCAGCCGTGGTGCTGGTATTGTTGAGACATACCCCAGGCGTTATGCCGAATTGCTCGTGCCATGCTGGGAGGCTGCAGGTGTTAAGTTTACACAGGCAGGTGAGGGGCTTTCACCCTGTTTCTCAGCGCAGGAGCGGCATAAGCTTGAGCAAAAATGGCGGCTAAGAACCGCTTTTGGTAAACCGCTTAATATCGCCAGGCTTATAAAGGCAGCTTTTACATTTACTGGCGGAGCACGTTACGCTGCGTGGAAAATTGAGCGCCACAGCGGTATAAAAGTGCCGCTTACACCATTTATGGAAAAGCACCCTCTGATTTGTGGCGTACCGTTGCTGATACGCCTGTGGCAGAAGGGTGCATTTCAGAGGAATGTCCGCTCGTAGTGCTCAGGAGAGCACTGAACATTCCCTGGCAACAGATGCAAAAACCTCAAGAGCTTTATCAATCTGAGCCGGAGTATGTGTTGCCATAACAGAGCAACGCAGTAATGGACGGTTGTCAGGCGTGGCAGGTGGCAGAGAAAGGTTTACATACACGCCTTCCTCAAGCAGCCGGTTCCACATTGTAATAGCCTGGCCCAGGGTTTCCAGGGTTACGGCTACGACAGGGCTAACCTGTTTACTGGCATTCAGACCGATACGATGCAGGCCGCCATGCAGACGTTTTGCATTGTCCATCAGCTGGGTACGCAATTCAGGATGTGCCTTCATCTCATCAAGAGCCGTCATGGTTGCGGCAATGACTTCAGGAGGCAGAGAGGCCGTGAACATGTAAGGGCGGCAGTTTACGCGAATAAGATCCATCTCAGGGTGGTCTGATACGCAGTAGCCGCCAACGGTACCAAGGCTTTTAGAGAATGTTCCGGCAATAAAATCGACATCTTTCTCAACGCCGGCAGCTTCCGCGACGCCAAGGCCGTTTTCACCGATAACGCCAAAAGAGTGTGCTTCATCAACCAGAAGGTAAGAATCAGTTTCACGCTTAACAGCAGCAAATTCAGCGACCGGGGCAATGTTGCCGGTCATTGAATAGATGCCTTCTACAACAACCAGTTTTGCTCCTGGTGTTCCTTCGAGGCGTTTGAGACGTTTATGAAGATCATCAGGGTCGTTATGACGAAAGCGAATAACCTGAGCAGTGCTCAGACGGCTGCCATCATAGATACTGGCATGACTGTCGGCGTCCAGCAGCAGGTAGTCTTCTTTGCCAGCCAGAGCCGAGATAATACCCAGATTTGCCTGATATCCGGTTGAAAAAACCATGGCATCACGGCGGTTGAAATGGGAGGCTATCTGCACCTCGAGCTGACGATGAAGAGACTGCGTGCCGTTAGCAATGCGTGAACCCGTAGTGCCAACACCATATTTCGCAGCAGCATCCTGTGCAGCTTTAACAGCGTTTTGTGACTGGCTAAGACCGAGATAGTTATTCGTGCCAAACAGTAACGTTTCACGATTTTCGATCACGCCAACAGTTGAAGATACAACTTTCTCGATGACCACGCCAAACGGGTTACGGCCACCGCTTTCTATCAGGCCGCCAAGGGCGCTGGCAGTGCCGCTGAATTTGGCAAAAATAGAAGACATTTACGCTCAGCCTTTATTTTGCAGGTCAACGATGCACTTAGCAAGGTCATCGACAGTTCTTACGTCTGCCAGCTTATCCAGGGGAACAGAGACGTCGAGCGTATCTTCGATTTCCATGACGAAATTCATAACGGCAAGCGAATCAAAGGCGAGATCTTCCATGATCTTACAATCGCCGTTGATGTCACGTGGCACTTTAGGGTTATCGAGCAGCTTCTGAATGATAAGTGCTGAAACGCTATCAACTGTTTCGCTCATAGTCGAATTATCCTTAGAAAACGAAAGAACGGACGCAACCTGCTTGTCTGCGCGCGGTAACATTCAGAGAAACAAGGCGGGGTTATATCAGCTGCGCACCGTTTGTAAAAGGCTATTGCTGAGGTGTGAATTCTCCGTTGAGAAACATCGTGCGTGCTTTGGCACGGGTCAGTTTGCCGGATGATGTCTGTGGCAGAGCCCGTGGAGGAACCAGGGTGACGGCAACATCAAGCCCGTGGAGCCTGCGGAAAAGGCTGACAGCTTCGGACTGAAGAGCCGCACGTTTTTCCGGGTCTGTTGCGCGGCACTGGATGAGGGCGACAATGTGCTCTTTATTATCTTTTTCAACGGCGAAGACAGCAACATCATTGCTACGCAGAGCCTGCAGATGAGTTTCTGCCGACCACTCCAGATCCTGAGGCCAGATATTACGTGCGTTAATGATAATCAGGTCTTTGGCGCGCCCGGTAACAACAACCTGCCCGTTAAGCATATAGCCAAGGTCACCGGTATTAAGCCATTTCTGCTCATCAAGAACGTTTCTTGTTTCTTCAGGGTGGCGGTAATAACCATCCATCAGGCTAGGGCCGTGAACAAAGATGGTGCCCACTTTACGGTCTGGCAGAGCTTCTCCGTTCTGGTCGCGTACTTCCATTGCGTGTCCGGGTAATACTCTGCCACACAACACGAAGGTTCGTGTTGTGGTGCTGGTATGTGTCGGAGGAGTGGCGACACCCTCGCTTTCAAGAATATCCAGGTCAATGGTATCAGTTTCGATGCCAGTGCCAAGTGGAGCAAAACTGATAGCCAGAGTCGTCTCTGCCATGCCGTAGCTGGCTTCAAATGAGTGTGCGTCAAAGCCGGCAGGAGCAAAGCACTCAGCAAATTCAGCCAGTACGTGCGGACGAATCATATCGCCGCCAATTCCAGCAACACGCCAGCTTGAGAGGTCAAGCCCGGCTGCGGGAGCACGACGTGCGCAAAGCTCATAACCGAATGACGGACTGTAAGACAACGTGCCGTGGTTACGGCTGATCAGGTCAAGCCAGACATGAGGGCGGCGTGCAAACTCGCGGGTTGGCAGCAGATCAACAGTAAGCTGACAGGTCATAGGCGTGAGAAAGAAGCCTACCAGGCCCATATCATGATAAAGCGGAAGCCATGAAACACAGCGATCACCGGTCTGGCGCACCTGGAGGCCGTCACGTGCGATAGACATAGCATTTGCCATGCCAGAACGCTGACTGACACAAACTCCCATAGGGAAACGGGTGCTGCCTGAGGAAAACTGAAGATAAGAAAGAGCTTCGGTTTCAATTTCAGGTAAGGCTGTGTCAAAAGCCGGACGGTCGAAGAGTTCAGTCGGTGAACCGGCAAAAACCAGATCGAGACCGCCGATAATATCACTGGTCCAGTCAGCAATGACATCTGGTATAATAACAGCTTTGGCTTCAGCGCTGCTGATCATGCCGCGGAGTGTCGCCAGGTATGCTTCTTTACCTGCAAATGCAACGGGCAGGGGAAGCGGGGCAGCAACAAGCCCGGCATACTGACATCCAAAGAAAATACGGGCAAAGTCACCATCGCTGTCAGCGATAATAGCGACTTTGTCGCCAGGTTTCAGGCCTGTTCCTAAAAGGCGCTGAGCAGTCTGAACAGCCTGGTTGCGCAATTTCTTATAGGGCAGGGCTTCCAGCAGTAAGCCTTTGCCTGAGTATATACTGAGGCCTGCGTCCCCCTGAGCTGCATAGTCAAGTGCGGCTGGGAAGGTAGGAAAATCTCCATACCGACGTGGCTGGCCAGAACTGGAAGGAACCGGCTGCAACGATTCATCATTGTGGAGTGAAGGTGCAGAGTTCATCAGGGTCATCAGTTGGCCATTCGAAGAAAATTAACTGGTAAATCACCCCTGACATAAGGGGCGTAGTCCGCTTCCTGTAAGATCGAACGTGAGGCCTATATAGTCTTTTTGTGATTTTACGAAAGTATCATGTTCGTAAAATGCTGGCCCAATAAGAATTTTTTATGAAACTTCATAAGGGAGAATATCAGTTAATGCATTGTAATATATAGATTTTCTTCTCAAATCTGAAGAATTTTTCATCGGTTAAGAAAAACATACGCACGCTTGTGAAAGTCAGATAACCAGTTCTGGTGCGGAATTTTGAGGTCACTCATCATATTATTAAAGAAGTATTTTTTTATGCCTTATATTAATGTGGGAGGAGCCTGACATCTGCTTTCTTATGATGCAACTCAAAATTAGCTTTTCGTAAAACACTTTCTCATTAAAGAGGCGGGGAGGGGCAATAACCTGGCTCAGAACTCTTTTTGAGGCATAGAAGATGGTGATAGTCTGGGTTACGAAAGGCTTTGTAGTTTTATTGCTGTCATAGCCTCTGCCTCCGATAGCTCTTTTGTCTTGTCGGCAAGAGCTGCCTGCAGAACATCCGCTCTTCTGACGTTACTGATCTGATCCTTTAACCGATAAAAACTCTCCGCAGCTCCTGATCACCGCACACAACGTGAAGTTTTGAGTTTAGCCCGCTTTGGTGCCTGTTCACCCCCTTTAAAGCCAGAGGAGAGGTTGTCCGGTGTGCTTTGAGAAGCTTCTCATCACTCATTATGCGCTTTGAACGGGCGGCCTGCTTTATCAGCGTGGCGAATATGTGGCCAAAGACACTAAGGCGGCGGCCTCATCTGATGAAACGAAGGCAACTCATTGAAAAATATAGAAAAAATAAGAATTTGAAATTTTCATGATTTTTTTAATTTTTATGATTGACGTTACGGTTTTGTGTCTGTAGAAGGGGGTCAT
>NZ_JOPI01000036.1:0-54071 GCF_002153695.1 Acetobacter sp. DsW_059 | reverse complement strand
ATTATTAAGTATTTAATTATTTTACTTTAATTTGATATTTAATGGTATTTTAATATGATTATTATTTTATTAAAACAATATCTATTGTACATTTTTCTTTAGATAATTCAGTGGGTTCACATTGTATGTGCGTAGTTAGCAGGGGGTATAATTTTACCTTTGTTATTGGTAATATGCTCATTTTAATATTATATTTTAGTAAATTGTGTAATTGCTGTGTGCCTTGCAATATCTTCTTAGATATCAGACCTTAAAACAGAAGACTGTCAGAGAAAGCGATTGCAGAATGAGTGCTCAGACTGGCCTTATTACTCTTGGCGATGAAAATGCTACCGGCCGTCTGGCGTGCATTCTGGCTGCTCAGGCACGCCCAGGCGACGCTCTTTTACTGTCTGGTCCACTCGGCGCCGGAAAAAGTGTGTTCTCCAGAGCGTTTTTGCGGGCTGCCTGCCGTGATGAGGCGCTTGAGGTGCCGAGTCCTACCTACACTCTTGTTCAGGCCTATCAGGCCCCTGATTATGTTGTGTCGCATTTTGATCTCTGGCGACTGGGGAGCGCTGATGAGCTTGAAGAGCTCGGCTGGGATGATGCGCGTGAGGGTGTTGTTCTTGTCGAGTGGCCCGATAAGCTTGAAGAGTTTCTGCCAGATAATGCCTTGCATCTGACGTTGTCTGTTCAGGCTGACGGTACGCGAATGGTGTCTGTGCAGGGGTGGGAAGAGCGTCTTTCTCCAGGCTGGCACAGGGCAGGAGGCTGAAACATGGTGCAGGGGAATGTGTCAGGTCAGGCGCGGCTGGCAACGGTTCCGGCGCATCTGCCCTTTCTTGATCAGGTAGCATTACGCTGGTTGCACACTGCGCAGTGGGACCCTGAAAAAATGGGAGAGGGCACTATCGTGCTGCCCGGTCGTCGTGCTGCCCGTGGGCTGACAGAAGCTTTTATGCGTCATATGGACGGCAAGCCGATGTTGCTGCCACGTATTTTGCCAGTTAGTGCGCTTGATGAGGCAGAACTTGGTTTGTCTGGCGGTGTTGGCGGCGGCGAGGGGCTTCTTCTTCCTCCGGCTGTTGATGGCATGACACGCCTCACGGTTCTGACACGTCTTATTTTGCAGGCTGATCAGGCTTTTGGCACCCGCCCGTTGCTTGATCAGGCCTGGCCGCTCGCAAAAGCCCTGGCCGAGCTGATGGATGAAGCTGAGTGGGCTGATGTTAACCTGACTGAGCGCCTGCCGGATGCCGTGCAGGAGGGTTTTGCCGAGCACTGGCAGAAGATACTGCAATTTCTCGATATTGTTACGGCTGCCTGGCCTGCATGGTTGCAGGCGCAGGGGGTTATGAACCCGGTTGCCCGTCAGGTTGCTTTGCTGCGTGCACAGGCGGCATTATGGCGAAAAAAAGCAGCGGCTGATGAGCAGACGCCTTTATGGGCAGCGGGCTTTACAAATATTATGCCCGCAACAGCTGAGGCGTTGCAGGCTATTCTCGCCAGCCCTCAGGGGCGTGTGGTTGTGTCTGGCCTTGATACAGATATGCCTGATGAAATTTTTGCGACCTTACCTGATAGCCACCCGCAGGCCGGGCTGAGTTGTCTGCTGAAAGATCTGGAGGTCAGGCGGAGTGATGTGCAGATCTGGCAGGGTGAGGGAGGGTATCCTGAACGAACGCAGACTCTGGCCCGTGCGCTGTTACCTGCCGCAGCTCTGGAGGACTGGGTTAAGCCTGGACCATCAGCTTTACAGCAGGTTGTTCGTCTTGAAACAGCCGGGCAGCAGGAGGAAGCAGTCGCTGTCGCCATGATTATGCGTGACGTTGTTGCTCAGCCCGGCAAACGTGCCGCCCTTATCACGCCAGACCGCGCTCTGGCTGCCCGTGTCGTGACGGAGCTGAGCAGATGGGGTATTCTGGCGGATGACAGTGCCGGGGCGTCTCTTATCGGTACACCGGGCGGCGTGCTTTTGCGTCACATTGCCCGCCTGGTTGAGAGCCGCTATTCCCCCGTGGCGCTTCTGACACTTCTCAAGCACCCTCTGGTTGCCTGCGGTCTTCCGCCCGGGGTGTGTCGCGCATCGGCCCGTTTACTCGAGCGTTCTGTGCTGCGCGGGCCCGCACCTCCTCCCGGTTTTGCAGCTTTGCGCCATGCTGTTGAGGTCTCCGTTGCTGACTGGGAGCGTAAGGAGCAAAAAGCTGGCAAAATCAGTGCCGGTAATGATGCCGACCGTCCCTTTGGTCCCGAACCTCTGCTGAAATTTATGGATCGGCTGGCCCGTTGTCTTGAACCTGTTATGGCCTGGCCGGACGAAAATGCGGAAGAAACACAGTCTGATGGCCCTGCGCCTGCT
Organism: Acetobacter sp. DsW_059; assembly: GCF_002153695.1. Taxonomy (NCBI): domain Bacteria; kingdom Pseudomonadati; phylum Pseudomonadota; class Alphaproteobacteria; order Acetobacterales; family Acetobacteraceae; genus Acetobacter; species Acetobacter sp. DsW_059. The sequence goes on along the minus strand of NZ_JOPI01000036.1, from coordinate 51,730 downwards.
CCTTCCTACGGGTTTAAGGCATCTGTTCCTGACCTGCTGACAGCTCTGGTGCAAACAGTGGAGCGTCTGGTCGCAACGGACACGGAGGAGGCCCCCCAGCGTTTGTGGCGCGGAGAGGAAGGAAATCTTCTGGCGCGTAAGCTCACAGATCTGATTATGGCGAGTGATATTTTGCCGCATCAGCCTCCGGCTGTGCTTGACGGTCTGTTGTGTGCCGTGCTGGCCGAAGAGCGTGTTGCCAGTCGTTACGGGGGTGACCCTGCAGCGTTGCATCCGCGTGTGCTGATATGGGGTTTGTTTGAAGCGCGTTTGCAAACGGCTGATACAGTCATTCTGGGCAGCCTGGTGGAAGGGGTCTGGCCCCCTGTGCCTGATGCCGGCCCGTGGATGAGCCGTCCGATGCGACAAAAAGCTGGCCTGCCTTCACCTGAGCAGGAAATCGGGCAGGCGGCACATGACTTTTTCTCCTGTGTTGCTGCGGGGGGAGAGGTAATTTTATCCTGTCCCCGGCGGCGTGAAGGCGTGCCGGTTGTTCCTGCTCGCTGGCTCACCAGGCTGAATGCGTTTCTGGCAGGGCGTCAGATGCACCTGCCTTTTCACCCGGCGGCCCGCTGGCTCGAAGCACTTGATCAGCCCGAAGGTGCTGCTCGCCCTGTGCGTCCACCCGAGCCAAAGCCACCTGTTGCATTGCGCCCGCGTCGTCTGAGTGTGACAGAAATTGAGACATGGAACCGTGACCCTTATGCTATTTATGCCCGCCATGTTCTGAAGCTGGACGTGTTGCCTGAGCTTGAAGAGGCTGCCGATGCTTCAGATTATGGTGTCATTGTGCATGCTGCTCTTGAGCAATGGTTCAGAAAATATGGGGTATCCTGGCCTGTAAACGCTGAAGCCGGGCTTAAGGCGATTTTTCGTGATGTGTTGTATGCGCATATTTTGCGCCCGGCGTTGCGCGCCTGGTGGGAGCCGCGTCTGATGCGTATTGCCTCCTGGGTGGTGCAGGCTGAGGAAGCTCGCCGTGAAGCGGAGGGGAACCCGCAGCGCATCAGTACAGAGCTGCGTGGTAAGGTTGTCATCCCTGATGCGCCGGCCGGTGCTTTCTCGCTCGTGGGGCGTGCTGACCGTATTGACCTTGATGCGCAGGGCCGGGTGCTGGTGAGTGATTATAAAACCGGTACACTTCCAACTAAAAATGAGGTGTTGTCAGGCTGGAGCCCTCAGCTCCCCCTTGAGGCAGCAATGGTGCTGCGCGGTGGTTTTTCTGGTTTTGCACTGGAAGCTGATAAGGCCTCTCCTGAAATAGGCGGGCTGGTGTACTGGCAGCTGACCGGTGGTGCCGAGCCAGGCAAAGAAGTTCTGGTTACAGCCCCTAAAGATGAGTCTCTGACAGATGTTGCTGAGCAGATATGGGAAAAACTGCGTGAGCGCGTTTTTGCCTATGATGACCCTGAACAGCCTTATCTCTCGCACCCGCACCCGGGTAAGGAACCACGTTTTGCTGATTATGCCCGCCTGGCCAGAGTGCCGGAATGGGGGGTTGCCAGCCTGGATGAAGAAGAATGAGTGGCTCTTATAGTATCGCAGAGGTTATCGCTCAGGCAAATGCCCAGCAGGGGCTGGCCTCTGACCCGGCGGCTTCAGTCTTTGTGTCTGCTTCTGCAGGGAGTGGTAAAACAAAACTACTGATCGACCGCCTGTTGCGTCTCATGTTGCCGCGCGAGCTGGAGACTGGTGAGATCGTACCTGGTAGCCCTCCTGCCCGTATTTTGTGCCTGACTTTCACCAGGGCTGCGGCGGCTGAAATGGCTATTCGTCTGCAGCATCGTCTCGGGCAGTGGGTCACGTATTCTGACGAGGCTCTTAATAAAGACCTTGCCGCTCTTTTTGTGCCGTGCACACAGCAGACACGTCAGCAGGCCCGTGCGTTATTTGCTGAGGTGCTTGACCTGCCTGGTGGAATGCGCATTGGCACCATTCATGCGTTTTGCCAGTCGCTGCTCAGGTCGTTTCCGCTCGAAGCCGCGATGAACCCTTATTTTACCGTCCTGGAGGAGACTGATGCCGCCCTGGCGCTGAACGGATGTGTGGAAACTGTGCTGAGTGGACAGAATACCGCCCTGCTTGCCCCGCTGGCCGGAATTATGCGCGCAACAGATTTTGTCGGGCTGGCAGCGTCTTTACGCCGGGATGAAAAAAGCAAAAATCTTTTTCAGTGGGTCTCAAAAAATCCTGACGGTATCCGGTCTGTTTTTGCACGGGTTTTGCGGCTGCCGCCTGAGGCTGTGCAGGGTTCTGATACCGATCAGCTGGAAAAAGCCTGCACCGGTTTTGCCGGTGAAGAAAACCTGCGCTCTTTTCTTGGTGTTTTGTCTGAGGAGGGTACAGAGGCTGTCAGACGTAATACTGTGCAGCTGCTTGACTGGCTTTCACTTTCTGCCAGGCAGAGGGCAGAGCAGTGGGATGTATGGCGTAATGGTTTTCTGACCAGGCAAAATAAGCCGCGTAGTACCGGGCTGATTACGAAAAAGCTGAGTGAAAAATATCCGCAGCAGGCTGAATATCTGTTGCGTGAGGCAGAGCGTATCCTCGCTGTTGATGATGTTATGCTCGGCCGTGAGCTGGTGTCGCTGGGGGCGGCTCTCGTGCAGATGGTCGCTCCGGTTTCTGCCCTTTATACCGAGCGTAAAACCCGTCGTGGACTGGTTGAATATGAAGACCTGATTCATAACACATTGCAGTTGCTGCGTGAGCCCGGCGCCGCATGGGTTATGTATAAGCTTGATGGTGGTATCGACCATCTTCTGCTTGATGAGGTACAGGACACCTCAGCTGAGCAATGGCGTATAGCCGGTGATCTGACAGAGGAGTTTTTTGCAGGTCAGGGCGCGCGTGAGGAGGAGGCTGGCCCGCGTACCGTGTTTGCCGTGGGGGATTATAAACAGTCAATTTATGGGTTTCAGGGGGCTGACCCCGAATCTTTTCGTACCTGGCGTGAGCGGTTTCAGCAGCGGGCTGAAGGAGCAGGACAAACCTGGTATGACCCGGCACTGACGGTTTCTTTTCGTTCAACCTTGCCGGTATTAAAGCTGGTTGACGCTGTTTTTTCTGTGCCAGAGGCTGCTCGTGGCGTGGTTGATGAGGGTGCGCCTCCCATGCAGCATCTGAGCGCCCGGGTGGGGCAGCCTGGGCGTGTGGAGTTATGGCCGCTGACTGAATCCGTGCGTGAAGATGAGGATGAGGTCACCACCCCCTGGGATAAGGTGGACAGAAATACGACACGCCAGAACGCCCGGCAGAAGCTGGCTGATACCCTGGCTCGTCATATTGCTCATGAGCTGGCATCTCCCCCCGCGCCAGGTGAAGAACCTCTGACACCAGGGGATATTCTTATTCTTGTCCCGCGCCGTTCGCCTTTTGTGACAGCACTGATCCGCGCACTGAAAATTCAGAACATTCCGGTCATGACCCTGGTGAGTACAGGACTGGCTGATCAGCTGGCGGTGCAGGACCTTGTTGCGCTGTGTTCGGCGCTGCTTTTGCCGCAGGATGATCTGACGCTGGCATGTGTGCTGACATCTCCTCTTGGCGGTGTGTCAGATGACAGCCTGATGGCTCTGGCTACCGGGCGTAAACCGGGGGAGCCTTTATGGTCTGCCCTGCGTGAGCGCCATGCGCAAAGACCAGACTGGTCACGGGCATGGGCGTTACTCGACAGCCTTTTTCACCGGGTTGATTATCTGACACCGCATGAGCTGCTGTCTGAAGCGCTCGGTCGTGGCGGAGGGCGGGCGCGTCTGCTTGCACGCCTGGGGCCTGAAGCGGCTGAAGCGATTGACGAGCTGCTCTCTGCGGCCCTGCGTTATCAGGAGATGCACCCGCCGTCCTTACAGGGCTTTGTGTTCTGGATTCAGAATTCGCAGGAGAGTGTTAAGCGCATTGCTGAGGCCGGTAGTCAGTCCGTCAGGGTAATGACGGCACATGGTGCGAAAGGGTTACAGGCGCGCCTGGTGATTTTGCCTGATACTGTGAGTAAGCCACGTTATGAAGAGCGGGTTTTGTGGAGCAAAGACAAGCAGACAGGTGTCGATGTGCCGCTTTATGTGCCGCGTAGTGCTCTCTCTACAACTGTGACTCGGTCATTGCGCGCCCGTGCTCAGGCTAAGGCCATTGAGGAATATAACCGCCTTTTATATGTGGCACTGACCCGTGCGGCTGAGAGGCTGATTGTCTGTGGCTGGATGCCTGCACATTCCGTCCCTGCTGAAAGCTGGTATGAGCGGTGTCGCCAGGGGTTTGAAGCTGCCGGAGCCATTTCTCTCCCCTGTGAAACAGGCGACCAGGGCGGTGAAATGCTTGTGATAGAAGAGAACAGAGCAAAGGGTCAGGAAGATTCTTCAGCTGTCGTTTCCGTTCCCCCCTCTCTGCCGCACAAAGCTGAGGCTCCGGTTTTGCCTGGCTGGATGGGCAGTGCCCCTGACTGGAAGCCAGTTTTGCCTGAGGCAGAATCAGCTTTGTCACGACCATTAGCACCCAGCCGTCCTGATGATGTCATGCTGGGGCCGTTGCCAGCGACAACCTCGCCTCTGGATATCACTGGTATTACTCCCGCACAGGCGCGTGAGGCTGCTTTTGCCCGTGGGCGATTAGTACATTCTTTACTGCAGTATCTGCCTGAGCATCCGCAGGAGCAGTGGATGGCTCTGGCGATGAAATGGCTGAAGCGTCCTGTTGCAGCCGGCGGGCAGCCGGATGAGGCCGATACGCTTGCTCGTCAGGTGATAGAGGTGCTGTCTATGCCGGAGCTTGCCCCTTTATTTTCCGGGCAGGCCCGTGTTGAGCAGAGGCTTGCCGGTGTGGCCGGTGGTCAGGTGATTGTAGGGCAGGTGGACCGGATGTGTGTCTTGCCTGACCGTGTTTTGCTGTGTGATTTTAAAAGTGGCCGGCATGTTCCACGTTCTGTTTCAGCGGTGCCTGTGTTGTATCTGCGGCAGATGGCAGCTTACCGGCTTTTGTTGCAGGGGCTTTACCCTGACCGGCCGGTGACCTGTGTCCTTGTCTGGACAGAAGGTCCGCGTGCTGATGTTCTGCCAGACGAACTACTTGATGAGAATATTATTTATAAGTAAAATTTTTTATAACGAATTACGGGATTAAATTTTATTTTATAGTGTGGGATGTTATTATTTGAATAGTTATTTTCTTTTATAATTTTTGCAGGACTGCATGGAAGTATTTTATTTTTCTGGCGGAAGTGTGTGCGGGACGTGAGCACCTTGAACCTTGCCTTAAGCATCCCTAGTGTTAATGAGATGTGAAACTGAAAGTTCAGAATGCTCTGTCTTTTACAGGGCATGGGCGGGGACATACGGGAGAAGATTATGAGCGAACATACTGTTGCAGTGAACGATTCTGATTTTGCCACAAACGTGCTTGGCGCTTCAGGTCTGGTTCTGGTCGATTTCTGGGCTGAATGGTGCGGCCCCTGTAAAATGATTGGTCCGGCTCTTGAGGAAATTGGCAAAGAATATGCCGGTAAAGTCACCGTTGCCAAAATTAATATTGATGAAAACCCTGAAACTCCAACGAACTATGGCGTTCGCAGCATTCCGACACTGATGCTGGTACGCGACGGGAAAGTTGTTGAGACTAAAGTTGGTGCTTTGCCAAAAAGCCAGCTTAAGGCATGGGTTGAAGGCGCTCTCTGAGCAGATTGCTCTTTGCTGAAAGGCTGAGGGTAGTGTTAGCAAACAGGAGGCAGGCAGTTTGTACATGCCTTCTGTTTTGCTTTACCTCTCAGAAGTAAAGATGCTACGATCAGCCCTCTGACGTAGCCTGCAAGACGAAGAATTTTTAAGACAGATTAACGCTGGATCCTGCCGGTGTAACCGGTTTTTTGCCTTCAAAAGCTTGGCAGGGGAGCATAAACGGCGTAATGCTGCGCGCCTGATCTGGTGTACCAGACGAATCATTTAATTTTCACTTTTAAAGTTGCAAGGGTCAATATGAGCTGGATCACTGAATACGTCCGTCCTAAAATTCGTGGCCTTTTGCGACGTGAAGTGCCGGATAATCTGTGGACCAACTGTGACTCCTGCAGCCAGATGATTTTGAGTAAAGAGCTGCACAAAAATTATAATGTGTGTCCGCACTGTGGTCATCATATGAAGGTTCTGGTTGCTGATCGTTTTGCCTGGACATTTGATAACGGAGAGAGCGCACGTATTGATCTGCCTTCTGCTCCGGTTGATCCGCTCGGTTTTCGTGATCAGAAGCGCTATACTGACCGCCTGAAAGATGCCCGTGCCAAAAGCCAGGTTGATGAGTCTTTTGTTGCCGCGCATGGTTTAATTGGTGGTCACCCGGCGGTTGTAGCCGTGATGGCGTTTGAGTTTATGGCAGGCACAATGGGTGCAGCTTTTGGTGAACGTTTTGTCGCCGCTGCCCGCCTGGCTATTTTACAAAAATCTCCTCTGGTTATTTTTACGGCTTCAGGTGGTGCCCGTATGCAGGAGGGTGCACTGAGCCTGATGCAGATGCCCCGTACAACAATTGGCGTGCAGATGCTCAGAGAGGCCGGTCTACCTTATATTGTTGTGATGACAAACCCCACAACAGGTGGTGTGACGGCTTCGTTTGCTATGCTGGGTGATGTGCAGATTGGTGAGCCAAATGCGTTGATTGGCTTTGCTGGTCCCCGCGTTATTCAGGACACGGTACGTGAGAAACTGCCCGAAGGTTTCCAGCGTTCAGAATATCTTGTCGAACATGGTATGCTTGATATGGTGGTGGCGCGTCACGAGATGCGCGAAACACTGGGACGTATCATTGGCATGCTGATGCGTCAGCCTCCGGTCAGTGTAGCTAAAGACGAAGGTCCGTCAGAAGCTGTGCCGCCGGCTGCTGTTGCAGAAAGTGCAGATGTTGCTCCCTCAGAGTGAGTGAGACAGACAAAACTGTGACTTCTTCTTCGTCAACATCGTCTATGGCCGAATTTACAGGCCGCACGGGCGTTATTCTTGAGCGGTTAAATCGTCTGTATCCGGCCCTGATTGATTTATCGCTGGGCCGGCTTGAGCATCTTTTGCAAAAGCTGGGCAACCCGCAGGATCATTTGCCGCCGGTTATTCATGTTGCGGGCACTAATGGTAAAGGCAGCACCTGCGCGACTCTGCGTGCTATTGGTGAGGCTGCCGGGTGGCGCGTGCATGTTATGACTTCGCCTCATCTGGTGCATGTTACGGAGCGTTTTCGCGTAGCCGGGCAGCTGGTCGATGAGACGGTGCTGACAGACGTGCTTGAAGAAATTGAGCGCGTCAATGAAGGTGCTCCTATTACGGTTTTTGAGGTTCTGACAGCCGCTGGTTTTCTGTTGTTCTCACGCACACCGGCTGACCTGGCTATTATCGAGGTCGGGCTGGGCGGGCGCTGTGATGCGACTAATGTGCTCAAAAAGCCGGCAGCCTGTATTGTGACTTCGGTCTCAATGGATCATGAAGCCTTCCTGGGGAATTCTCTTGCTGCGATTGCGGCAGAAAAAGCAGGTATTTTTAAACCTGGTGTGCCTGCGGTTACAGGTGCACAACCTGACGAAGTGCGCCTTGTGCTTGAGGCTGAAGCATTACGGACGGGAGCCTCTCTCAATCGTCGTGGTGTCGAGTGGCAGATTGGCGTATCTCCCTGCCAGACTTCTCTTATTTACTCTGATGCGCAGGGAGAGGTTGTTTTACCACTGCCTTCTCTTGCTGGTGCCTGGCAGGTTGAAAATACAGGTCTGGCAGTTGCTGCGCTGCGCGCTACGGGTCTTACTTTGCCTGAAAAAGCCTGGCAGGGTGTAGGGCAGGTTTTCTGGCCTGCGCGTATGCAGCGTCTTATAGGGCAGCTGGCGCAGCATGTTCCGGATGACTGGGAGGTCTGGCTTGATGGCGGGCATAACCCTGGTGCAGGTCATGCTTTGGCAAAAACACTGCAAAACTGGGATGACAGGCCACTGCATATTCTGGTGGGCATGAAGCAGACGAAGGATGCTACCGGATTCCTGAAGCCTGTTCTGCCTTACGCTACAACTCTCTGGGCTATCCAGGAGCCGGCACAGCATCTGGCATTACCTGTGGCTGACATTATTGCTGCGTCAGGTGGCAAGGCACGTTCAGGACCCGAGCTGGTGCAGGCGCTGGAGGCCTTAAAAGCTGAGGCAGCAGAAGGGCAGAAGCCTGCCCGTGTGCTTATTTGTGGCAGCCTGTACCTGGCTGGTGTGGCCTTAACCCAGGATGGGTGGTCTCCCGAAAGCTGACGTGTGAGCTTTATATTGTGCAGGTCAGGGCGGGCCTGCACAATGAAGAGTATCAGCAGAGTACTTACTGACTGTGTAAAATACTCTGATGTAGCTTTGCGCGCTGCTGCTTTATAGCTGTGACATCAAATGTGCGGGCTCGTTTGAGAGCTGCCTCTCCCATACTCTGACGTAACCGGGCGTCATCTGTCAGGCGCAGCAGGCATTGTGTCAGGCTGCTTACGTCATCAGGGTTGCAGTATAACCCTGCCTCACCGACAACAGCTGGCAGGCTGCCTCTGTCTGAGACAATCAGAGCAGCACCGCTGGCCATAGCCTCGAGTGCCGCCATGCCAAAGGGTTCAGCCCATCGGCTGGGCACAACAACAATGGCCGCACGGGCCATAGCTGTGAGCACCTCGTCATGAGGTTTATAGCCCGGAAGTGAGACGCCTGCCGCTTTCGCCTGCGGCCTGAGCCGGGCAAGGAAAGGGGTTTCTGGCGAGTCGGGGCCAAAACGATCGGCTCCGATAATCTCAGCGCGCCAGTCAGGGCGTATTAAAAGAGTGTCGCGACAGGCTGCGACAAAAGTATCAACACCTTTATCTGCGACCACGCGCCCCGCGAATAAAATGAGTTTATCCCGCACAGGCGGGCGGGGTGGCATGTCTGCTATAGCAATACTGTTTGGTAAGATGCTGACAGAAGCCGTGACATTCTCACTCAGAAATCGATTCCTGATCCATTCAGAGACAGCTACAACCTGTAGAGTGCGGGCCAGCTTAGTGCGCTCTTCAGTTGTACGGGTACACCGCATAAAGCAGGGGTCATTGTGTAAAAGGAGCATAACCGGCACGGACGGGCATAATTTGCGTAAGAGCAAGGCCAGGTCAGGACGATTGTGAACCTCGAGCAGGTCCGGCTTCAGTTTTTTTACAGCGCGGGCGACGGCAACAGCATAGCGTCGGGTCAGACTGTAAGGGCGAAAAGCTGGTGTAACAGGAACAAAATGAATCCCAGGAAAAGCCGCGCCGAGCGGGGGCTGTCCAATAATAGTTTCTGTCTGTGTGGCCATTCGTCGCACCAGTAGTGCGATAGCACCGGCTTCTCCCGCTGCAAAACGCTCTGAGGGCGGGAGAACCGTTATAACATGTAAAGCATCAGCTCCGTGCGGCACAGATCCGGCCTTTATCGCCAGTCAGTCGATCTGCTCATAACGATCAAGCTGCCATTCTTTGGGTTCGCGGGCGGCTTCATCATACCATTGCTGCATCAGCGGGTGCTGTCTGACGGCCTGCATATAGGCTTTGGAGGTTTCTGACAGTTCCGTCACACCATAAGACAGAAAGCGGGAGATAACAGGGGCAAACATCGCATCGGCAATACCAAACTGTGCGCCAAACAGATAAGGGCCACTCTGACCATGCTGGTTACGGCACTGTGTCCATATCTGATCAATGCGGGTTACGTCTTTAATCAGCTCTTCATCTGGTGGTGTGCTGAGTTTTTTATCGTGCCGGCCGAGGTTCATCGGTAAAGATGAGCGCACACCTTTAAAGCCCGAATGCATTTCGGCACTGACTGAGCGGGCCAGCGCACGGGCTGCCCGGTTTGCCGGCCAGAGAGAAGGTTCAGCTTCAGCGCAGTATTCTGCGATGGAGAGGGAATCCCAGACCTGAATACCATTATGCTCAAGATAGGGTACGCAGCCATTGGGTGACAGGCTTTTGAGGGCAATTGTCTGCCCCCCGCCTTTCAGGGGGACGACCTCGATATCGACAGAGAGCCCGGCCAGTTTTACGACCAGCCACCCCCGCAGTGACCAGGAGGAGTAGCGCTGTGTACCAATAACCAGACGTCCCTGTGTCATCTCTTTTTTCCTTCAGGCAGCAGATTCGGTTTCTGTGCGGCAGATAAACCCGCCACCAAGAATACGTGTTCCCTGGTAGAATACGCAGGCCTGGCCCGGGGCGGGCATAGCAGGTTCTTCAAGCTGTACCAGAGCGCCCTGAGGTACAGGCCTGATACGTGCGGCCCGGGGCACTTCGCGTGCGCGCATCTGCACAGCACATTCAATGCCCTCAGGTGGTGCATCAACCAGCCAGTTTACATCTCTGACAAGCAGAGATTCGACATAAGAGTGTGCACGCGGGCCAATAATAACGCGGCGTTTGCCGGGCTCTACGCCCACGACCATCTGCCGCTGCCCGTCAAGCCAGGCGGCATTGCCCAGTCTTTTGCTCTGGCCAACGGTAAAACGCATAACGCCATCATGTTCACCAACGATTTTGCCCTGGCTGTCAACAATTTCACCGGGGCCAGCCATTTCCGGGCGCATACGTTCAACCAGATCAACGTAGGAGCCGTCATTGACAAAGCACAGGTCCTGGCTGTCAGGCTTGCCGGCAACAACCAGGCCATAGCGTTCAGCCTCAGCTCTCACTGCGGCTTTATCGGGCATGTCACCCAGCGGGAAGCGCAGAAAATCAAGCTGATCACGGGTGGTTGCAAATAAAAACCATGACTGATCACGTGCACTGTCTACCGGGCGGTGCAGCTCAGCCCCGTGGGGGCCTTCAACACGACGTACATAATGGCCGGTTGCCATTGCCTCAGCACCAATGTCACGGGCCAGGCCAAGCAGATCAGTAAACTTTACACCCTGGTTACACGCAACGCAGGGCACAGGTGTCTCACCCGCTGCATAGGCATCAGCAAAGCGACCGATTACACTATCCTGGAATCGTTTTTCCGCATCAATGACGTAATGTGCAAAACCAAGCCGGTCAGCAACTGCACGGGCGTCACGAATGTCCTGACCGGCACAGCATGCGCCTTTTTTGGCCGCGCTGCGGGCATCGTAAAGCTGCAGGGTCGCACCCACGACCTCGTGCCCTTCTGCCTGAAGCCGGGCAGCAACGACTGAGCTGTCCACCCCTCCCGACATTGCCACAAGAATACGCACTGGCTGCGCCCTCCTTTTGCTTAAAATTAAAATGCCTCAGGATTTGCGAGGCAGACGAACAACCAGCCCGTCGAGCTCGTCTGTCATAACAATCTGGCACCCCAGACGAGAGGTTTTTTCGAGTCCGAAAGCCAGATCAAGCATATCTTCTTCGTCATCAGTTGGTGTGCTGAGTTTTGCGGCCCAGTCGGGGTCAACAATCACGTGGCATGTTGCGCAGGCCAGTGATCCTTCGCAGGCTCCCTCAAGATCAATATCATGTTTATGTGCAATTTCCAGCACAGAAAGACCAACCGGTGCATCAACTTTGTGCTCAGTTCCGTCCTGTTCGATAAACATCATATGGGGCATTTGTTTTAGTGTCCTGCCAGTATTTTGTTGCTACGCGCTGTCACTCTGACGCGTTATGATTACACTTCAGATACGCTTGTGCGTACCTGTTTTGTGGGTAGCCTGTGCCAGTAGCCTGATGGCATTTTCCACCTCGGCTGTTGAGGTAAAGCGTCCGGGGGAGAGACGCAAGCTTCTTCCCGCTTCTTCATGTGTTAAACCCATGGCTTCAAGCACGTAAGAAGGGGCCAGATCTGCTGATGAGCAGGCTGAGCCGAGAGAGGCTTCGACTCCTGTTGCGGTTTCCAAGACATGCAGCGCACTGATGCCGGGGGGGAGCCGGACGCTGAAAATACCGGGCAGACGTGGTGCTGCTTCAGCGTTGAGCTGTGCCTCAGGTAGTAATGAGGCAAAGGTTTTCATTGCGACAGTATGTAAATGTGAGAGATGTGCCGCGTCCTGCTCCTGGCGGTGCAGGGCAATGCGGCAGGCCTCTCCAAAGCCAGCCAGTAAAAAACCAGGCAACGTGCCTGAGCGCATGCCGCGTTCCTGTCCGCCACCTGAAAAAAGCGGCATAATCCGTACACGCGGCCTGCGCCTTACATAAAGTGCCCCTGCGCCTTTGGGGCCGTAGATTTTATGTGAGGAGAGTGATGCCAGAGACAGACCATATTTGTTAACATCAAAGGAAATTTTTCCGGCTGTTTGTGCAAGGTCAGCGTGAAGAAGTGCGCCCGCCTGTTTTACCAGAGGGGCCAGGGTAGCGTAGTCATGCAGTACCCCGGTTTCATTATTGGCACCCATCAGTGAGACGAGAGCTGTGGGGACCTCCAGAGCGCGGGCCAGCGTGTCAGGGGCCAGGCGGCCGTCAGTGCCAACTGGCAGAATAACAGGTTCAAACCCCTCAGCGGCCAGATCAAGCACACTTTCAATGACACATTTATGCTCAGTGGCAGCTGTAATAATACGCTTTCGCGGGTTTTTCTGTGAGGCCAGATAGCGAGCGGCCCCTTTAATGGCCATATTATTGGCTTCTGTCGCACCAGACGTAAAAATAATTTCTCTGGTGTCGGCACCAATCAGACGTGCAACATGCTGCCGGGCCTCTTCAACCAGGGTGGAGGCACGTCTGCCGCTTTCATGCAGGGTGCTGTGGGGGTTGCCGTTGTCATGTAGCAATGCTGCCTGCATGACGTCCATCACGCCTGGGTCACATGGCGTTGTGGCAGCATGATCAAGATAGAGGGCTGCCATTTTGTTTCCTTACGGTTTTACTCGTGTTCCTTGGGTTATATCAAAGTTGAAAGTTTTAGCCCTGAAGCGGCTTTCCGGGCCATATTTTCATAAACCTGAATAAAACGTGTGACATCTTCTTCCTGCACATTCCAGGGCAGTGACACACGCAGGGCCTGTCCGGCCTGTGCTTCAAATCCCATTGCCTGCAACACGTGAGAGAAGGCGACTTTGCCGGAAGAACAGGCAGAGCCGGCCGAGACACAAATGCCTTCAAGGTCGAGTCTCATAAGCTGTTCCTGTGCCAGGCGGCCAGGCAGAATGAGGGAGGATGTATTATGCAGGCGTGGTGCCTGTGCGCCTGATACAACAGCACCCACAGCACAGGCAGCGTGTTCAATACGGTCGCGCAGAGGGCTTAAGTTACGCGGAGTTTGTAAAGCTGTACGCAGGGCTGCTGCCATGCCGGCTATTGCGGGTAAAGGTTGTGTGCCGCCCCTGCGCCCCTGTTCCTGCCCGCCGCCTTCAAACAGAGGAAGAACCCGGCCCGGGGCCGGGCCCGCCAGTAATAAAGCGCCCGCCCCTTTGGGACCGCCGGTTTTATGGCCTGAAAGAGCAAAGCTGTTGACCCCTGATGCCGTGACCGAGAAAGCTATTCGTCCGGCAGCCTGCACGCCATCTACATGCAGATGCGCACCATAACGCTGGCATAACGTAGCAATATCAGTAATCGGGTGCAGCACGCCGGTTTCGTTGTTGGCCAGCATCAGGCACACAAAAGCTGGCGTATCTGAGGCATTCAGGGCCTGTTCCAGTCTGGCGAGGCTTACTGTGCCGTCTTTTTCAACTGCGAGCCAGGTGACGTCTGCCCCTTCAGGAAAGCCCTTGCGTACAGCATCATGTTCTGTCGCACCGACAAGGAATCGTCTTCCGGCACTCAGGCCATGCATGGCCAGAACATTTGCTTCTGTACCGCCTGAGGTAAAAATGCAGTTAAGGGGGGCGACCTCAAAAGCCTGGGCTACGTCATCACGGGCCTGTTCGAGCATAGCACGGGCCATGCGTCCGGCCCTGTGCACAGAAGAAGGGTTGCCGGTCAGCTCTGCCGCTTCAAGAAAAGCATCGCGTGCCTCGGGGCGCAACGGTTCGGTTGCATTGGCATCTAAGTAGATAATGGGTTGACGCTGTGGGCTGCCTGCTGAAGTGGAAACCATTTTTTACGCTCCTGCTGTGACAGCTGTTTTATCTGATCTTGCAAAAACACAGCAAGACTGACGATTTGTGTGGAAATCTGAGGGGCGTACACGCTATAACCGGCCCGGTAGGTCGCATCTTACAGAGCGGTAATAACTGTTGTGATGCAACAGAGAAACATTTTCTGCGTTCTTATCATAACGGCGAAGAGAGGAGGAAAGGCGTGATGAGTGTATCAGATACGATCAGCACCGTTCTCTTTAATCTCCCGCCTTATTGCCGCGGCACTATACGTCGCATGCTGTTTTTGCCTGTGTCTGTTTGTGTACCGGCAGGTAAGGGGCGGGTTTATCGCCCGGTAACCTGGTCTGAAGGCTGCCTCCTCCGAAGTGTATAACGTGGCATCGTATCATTTCGGGGTCAATGAATTAACCTGAATATACCGTGCCCCCGGGTATATTCACAGCATATACGGAAGATTAATGCCTGAGGTTATGTTTGCCGGTCCTGACGGCCGCCTTGAAGGGCGCTATTTGCACTCTAACGAACCCAATGCGCCTCTCGCACTCGTGCTGCACCCGCACCCGCTGCACGGTGGCACAATGAACAACCGTATTACCTACGCTATGTATCGCTCATTTGAAAAAATGGGTTTTTCGGTCATGCGTTATAACTCACGTGGTGTCGGCCGCTCACAGGGCCGCTATGACGGTGGTATTGGTGAAATTTCTGATGCGGCAGCAGCCCTTGACTGGATGCAGAGCATCAACCCCAATGCCAGTGGTTTATGGATTGCCGGTTATTCTTTCGGTGCTTTTGTTGGCATGCAGCTCCTGATGCGCCGCCCTGAAATTACCGGCTGGATCAGTGTCGCACCACCCGCCACACATTATGATTTTGGTTTTCTGGCACCTTGCCCCTGTGGTGGTCTGATGATTGCCGGCGGAAAAGATGACATGGCACCTGAGCCTGCCATTCATAAACTGGTTGATAAGCTCAACACTCAGAAAGGTGTTGCTGTCGATTACCGTATTTTCCCTGATGCAGATCATATTTTTGCAAAACAGGCTGACAAAATTACGGATGCGCTTGAAGATCACGTTAAGACAGCTATGGGCACACGCACTATGCTGCTTGCTGCTGACTAATGCCTGCATCTTTCGGACAGGCCTTATAACGGCCTGCCCGAAAAGGCATAGTGCTATTTTTCGCTCGTTTTGCGGCGGTTTGCCAGTTCGCGTACAACACCATGCAGGGTTCTGAGTTCCTGCTCTGTGACTTCCCCTCTCGTGAAAAAATGACGCAGGTTTCTGACCATGCCAGGGCGCTTTTGTTCACTGCGCCAGAACCCGCACTCATCCAGTTCGCTGATAAGATGCCCCATAAAATTTTCAAGCTCACCCTTGGTGGCAATATGGGTTTCGTTCGTCATCAGCTCGCGGGCATCTGTCTGATCATTTATCATCCACCATTCGTAAGCCATAATCATAACGGCCTGTGCGAGGTTAAGTGACATAAACGCAGGGTTAAGCGGGTAACGAATCAGCCCGTCAGCTCTTGCCATGTCCTCCGTGTCCAGCCCAGCCCGTTCTGGGCCGAACATCAGGCCAACTTTCAGCCCCCGGCCTGTTGCAGCGTGTAATTCAGCAGCACCGCCGCGCGCCGTCATGATCGGTTTAATCACATGGCGCGGCCTTGGGCAGGTGGCATAAACATGGTGCAGGTCAGCCACAGCGTCATCAACTGTTTCATAAACCTGTGCCGCATCCAGAATACGGTCTGCACCTGACGCAGTGCGCCATGCACGTTCCTGCGGCCAGCCGTCGCGCGGGGCTACAAGGCGCATGTGAAATAATCCGCCATTCGCCATGGCACGGGCAGCTGTGCCGACATTTTCAGCCAGTTGTGGCCGCACAAGAATAACTACCGGTGTGTTACCTTGTGGGACCAGAGGGGGCCCGCCGTCACGGCCGGTCATGCGCGCCTCCATTCGGTGCCGTCTCTGGTGTCTTCAAGTATGATACCCATGCCCTGGAGCTGCTCACGCAGAGCATCGGCCTTTGCAAAATCACGTTGTTTTTTTGCCTCAAGACGCAGGGTAATCAGAGCCTGGATTTCGGTATCCTCATCTGAGGATTCACCCCTGAACCATTTTTCGGGGTCTTCATTAAGCAGGCCAAGCATGTCTGCACCTGCTTTGAGTGCGCCTGCGGCAGTGCGGTCACCTGCCAGAGCTTTACTGGCAAGTGCATGAAGCTCAGCAATGGCAGCGGGTGTGTTCAGATCGTCGGAGAGGGCTTTAAGAACGCCTTCGGGTGCTTCTGTGCGGGGTACCGGGCCAGCGGCCAGAGCACGGTAAAAACGGTCAAGCGTTTTGCGTGCCTCAAGAAGGCCAGCCTGCGTATAGTTGAGTGTTGAGCGGTAATGTGCGCTTAGCAGCAGCAGACGCAGAGCTTCAGCCGGGGCCTGCTTCAGGACATCGCGAATAGTGAAAAAATTGCCCAGTGATTTAGACATTTTTTCGCCTTCGACCAGAAGCATGGCATTATGCACCCAGTAATTAGCGAACTTGCCACCAGGAAAGCAGCACATGCTTTGTGCACGTTCATTTTCATGATGAGGGAACATCAGGTCAGATCCTCCACCATGAATATCAAAGCTTTCACCCAGATAGCGGTGTGACATGGCTGAGCACTCTATATGCCAGCCAGGGCGTCCCCGGCCCCATGGGCTGTCCCAGCCGGGCTGATCTTCGGATGAAGGCTTCCAGAGGACAAAGTCACCCGGATGTTTTTTATAGGTTGCAACCTCGACACGTGCCCCGGCGACCAGTTCTTCAGGGTTGCGCCCGGATAAGGCACCATAAGAGGGAAATGATTCGACCGAAAACAACACATGACCATCGGCCTCGTAAGCATGTCCCTGAGCAACCAGACGCGCTATCAGGTTTTGCATCTCGTCAATATTATGTGTCGCACGTGGCTCGATATCAGGGGGAATAACATTCATCGCAGCCAGATCAGCGTGGAACTCATGTGTCGTGCGTTCGGTCAGGGTTGCGATATCTTCATTATTATCGCGGGCCCGAGCGGTAATTTTATCATCGACATCGGTGATGTTGCGTACGAACGTCACGCGCGGGTAAAGATGACGCAGTGTGCGTACCAGTACATCGGCCGTTAGCATGGCCCGCAGGTTACCTATATGCGCCAGGTCGTACACTGTCGGTCCACAATAGTAGATTTTGATGTGTTCGGGGTCGAGAGGTACGAAGGGAACAGTCGCACGACGCTGGCTGTCATGCAGGGAGAAATGTGACATGGATCCTGGCTCTGAATACGGCATAGTCTCCCTTGATGCGTCAGTCATTAACGGGATGCAATATCGAAATTTTTTAAAATTCTCAGATAAAGCGTAAACTCTCTCTTGACTCAGATGCAAAATTACAGTTTTAATCCGCCCGCAAGAGCAAATGTGCCCTTATAGCTCAGTGGTAGAGCAACCGCCTTGTAAGCGGTAGGTCGTGGGTTCAAATCCTACTGAGGGCACCATTTTTCACACAAAATACTATAATAAATTTTTTTGGTTGTGACTTAATAACCAGTAAAAATTTCAATTTTTATAGTTTGCCATCTAGGCTCAGGACTCATTCTTTAATGGTATAAGATGAAACGTGCTGCGATATGAATTGCGGACATGGAAGTATGAGCCCCACGGTTATATCTGGTGGCCCCTGATCATCGCACAAGACATGAAGTTTTGCGAACCATACGCTTTGGGGGCATTTTTCCACTTAAGCACGTTGCGGATCACATAAACGATCCCGCTCAGAACTCGCTGGTCATCCACGCGTGGCACGCCGTGCGCCAGAGGAAAAACGGCTCAATCCGCTCCATCTGGCTTTCAGACAGCAATAATACGTCACTCACAGGCTCTCCTTCATCGGCAAGTTTGTGAATCATAACCTCTCGCTCAGTTCAGGAAATTAAAAGGTCCTGAGCCTGAGATTCTCTAACTGTTTAAATTAAAAAGAATAGAAGTATTTAAAAATACCTTTTATTGAGCACTATGAACTTTTTTTATTCGTTTTCCATGGCTGTTCACGCAGGCGATGAAAGAATAAACCTTTTTGTTCAAAGCGAGACCACAGATAAGTATAGAAGAACCATTTTTTCATAAAAAATGGTGTGTAGCGATATAAAATTTTATCTGTTTTTGTCCATGTTACCCGGCAGCGATCAGCACGACGGGGTGATGTCAGGCACCAGAATCCGACGGGGTAGCGTACGCGGCCTACTTTTAGTAAACATTCAACAATTTCATGGTCTTCGAGAACATAGGGCCATCGTACAGGGTCGAATCCCCCAACTTTACGAAACAAGGCTGTACGAAATGTTTCGGCATATCCTCCGGCATGGCATTCAGAAGAGAAGAGAGTGGCCAGAGTTTGTATTTTAAAAATGCGAAACAGGCTTTTAAATGATGAGAGCGGGCCTTTAATGTTCGTTGCCATGACAGCAGCGACACATGAACCTTTTCTGCCCTGATATCCTGTATGTGCTTTTGTCAGGTAGTCAGGTGGATAATATGTGTCTGCATCCCAGGTGGCGAAATAATCAGTGCGTACCAGTGCAGTACCTGTGACAAGAGCATGTATTTTGCCAGGTTTTGGTTCATCAATAAGCACTATTTCGAACAAATGACCAAATCGCTCTTTGAATTCTCTGGTCAGAAGAGGGGAGCGGTCAGTTGAGGCATTATTGACCAGGATAATCTGACTGGGTCTTTTTGTCTGGTGAAGCAGACAGGACATACATTGTTCGAGGCAGTCTTCTTCATTGAAGTAAGGAATTACGACAGCCCAGTTTTGTTCTCTCATCGATATTCTATCCGGTGGGGGGAGGAGTGGCTGTCTGGTTAAGCTCTGATGTTTACCAAAAGTTGTAAGAGAATGCTTTCCTCGGGACAAAAAGTGGCGTCTTTAAGGTCGCGTATAACATTCCGCATCAGAGACTAATATATTTGTGTTTGTAAGAATGGCCGCCGCGCCGTGTTATCGTGGCGCAGGGGCAGTTTATTACAGAATAACCTGACCGTGATGCCCAGGGGTTTCTGAGAGAATTATATATTTAAATCAGGCGTTTGCATGCATGTTTTGAGACGATGCTGCGCTTAGAAAACCGGCTTCTGGCTGATGTCTGTTTATCTTTACGCTCTGTATATTTATGACAAAGAAAAAATATTTATGTTTCTTCTTTCCAGCCACATTGAACGAGGGCGGGCTGCATCGCTGCCCTGGGTGGTGCTGTAACTGCAATGCGCGGTGTGAATGGTAAAACAAGGCTCTGCGCCAGAAGATGTAGCCCGTGTTTGTGTTCTGTACCATAAAGGTTGTCACCTGCAATTGGCCAGCCCATTGCAGCACAGTGCACCCGCGCCTGGTGTGTGCGGCCGGTGTGCAGCGTCAGTTCAAGCCAGGTCAGTGTGTCACTACGCCCGAGAACGCGCCAGGAGGTTGTCGCCGGGCTTCCTTTCGGGTCAGTGATGATGCGCCAGCCTTTATGGCGGTCATTTTGTTTGAGCAAAGGCAGAGAGATCGTGCCTGATTCTCCTTCAGGGTGCCCCTGAACCACAGCCCAGTATGTTTTTAATGCAGTTTTGTTAGCAAAGGCTTCCTGCATGGCAATCAAGGGTTGCTTACGCAGCGCAATAGCCAGACAGCCTGATGTGTCGGTATCAAGCCGGTGAGCAAGCCAGGGGCCATCCCTGCGTTTTGAAAGCGCAGGAAAGCAGCTTTCTATGCTGATAGTACCCGCTACATTGCTATGTACAGGAATACCTGCCGGCTTGTTGATGATAACAATCCGCTGGTCGTTATACAGAATATCCAGCGGAAAAAGAGAAAAAGACTGAGACATCATTCGTCGCGATGCGCCCCTATCAGCACTTTGCGGCGGCCAACATGGTCAGCCGGGCTGATGATTTTTTCCCGTTCCATTTGTTCAATCAGTTTGGCTGCGCGGTTATAACCAATAGATAAATGGCGTTGCACAAAAGATGTCGAGGCTTTGCCTTCACGGGTGACGATTGATACCGCTTCGTCGTACAGGTCGGACTCTCCGCCATCACTGTTGCCGCCTGAGCGACCTGATGAGCCGGTAGTTGTTTCTTCAGCTGCTTCGGTCAGCACATCATCATCATAAACTGGTTCTCCCTGTTCTTTAAGGAAGTTGACCACCTGTTCTACTTCGCTGTCCGCAACAAAGGGGCCGTGCACACGTGTAATGCGCCCCCCACCCTGCATAAACAGCATATCACCCTGGCCCAGAAGCTGCTCGGCCCCCTGTTCTCCCAGGATAGTCCGGCTGTCAAATTTGCTGATGACCTGAAAGGAAATACGGGTTGGGAAGTTGGCTTTAATAGTGCCGGTAATCACATCAACTGACGGGCGCTGTGTGGCCATGATGACGTGAATACCAGCTGCACGGGCTTTTTGTGCCAGTCGTTGCACACAAACATCAATCTCTTTACCGGCTGTCATCATCAGATCAGCCATCTCGTCAATAATGACCACGATGTAGGGCATCGCGTCGAGCGTCATAGACTGCTCTTCAAACACAGGTGTGCCGGTTTCGGGATCAAAACCTGTCTGCACACGTCTGACAACAATTTCGCCATCAGCGCGGGCTGCTGCTGCACGTTCGTTATAGCCCGCAATATTACGGACCTGCATATGCGCCATTGTCCGGTAACGGCGGTCCATCTCCCGCACAACCCATTTCAGGGCGTTTACTGCTTTAGCCGGTTCAGTCACAACAGGTGTCAGCAGGTGTGGAATGCCATCGTAGATCGAAAGCTCAAGTACTTTCGGGTCTATCATGATCATACGGCATTCATCTGGTGACATACGGTAAAGCAGAGACAGGATCATGGTGTTGATCCCCACTGATTTACCAGACCCGGTAGTACCCGCAACGAGCAGATGAGGCATACGGGCCAGGTCACTGAATACCGGGTCACCGGCAATATCTTTGCCCAGTGCCAGTGAAAGATGAGCGGGGTCTTTCTGCCAGCCTGGCTGGGTTAGCAGTTCAGAGAGATAAACGGTTTCACGTTTCTGGTTTGGTACCTCAATACCAATCACGTTGCGTCCGGGCACAGTGGCAATACGTACACTCAGCACAGAGAGCGAGCGAGCGACGTCATCTGCCAGCCCGATAACCCTGGCTGAGCGGATACCCGCAGCAGGTTCAAGCTCATAGAGTGTCACGACCGGCCCGGCACTCATGCCGACAATAGTGCCCTGCACGCCGTAATCGGCCAGAACCTGCTCAAGCAGGCGAGCATTAGCCGTCAGCATTTCCTGCGAAGGACCAAGCTGTCCTTTGGGTGGTGCCGGCTTAATCAGGTTAAGAGGAGGGAGCTCCCAGCCGCCTTTTCTGTTGGGTGCAAGTGCGGCTCCCTGGCTGCCGGTACCTTCTTTACCTGCAAACAGGCGCCCCAGCAGGCCAGATTTATTCTGTGCTGTGTCAGCAACCTGAGGTCTGACCGGGGCCGGAGCAGGAGCTGGCTGTACGGCGGGCGGAGGTGGTTCAGCAGGTCTGAAGGATTCGGCCTGGTGTGTTTCAGGTTCCTGCTCATGATGATGGTGAGGCGTGCCAGGGGGGGGCTCTTCAGAGTGTGTTTCTGTCAGCTCATCGTCATAAAATTCGTCTTCAAATAATTCATGACTGACATGGCTGCTTTTCTGAAATGGCTGCGCTTCATCCCTCACATACTCATCGTGTGTACCGTGTGCTGTTATGTCGCTCTGGTGTTTGCGGCTGGCATAATAGCGAACAAAGCGGGTTGCCAGTTTACCAGGGACGCGGCTGACCATGACAAAACCGCGCCAGAGGGCCATCCATTCCTGGCGGCGCAATCCTGTAGCAAGCGCCAGTAGCAGCCCGGCCAGTAACAGGCCCAGCAGCCAGATCACCATGCCGCCGGCAGGGCCTATTGCCGCCGTGCCGGCTGAGAGTGAAGCCTGAGCGATAGAAAGCCCGATGCCTCCACCGATGCCAGCCCTGGCAGGCCATGCGGGAGTGGGCAGAGCTGTAAAGAGGAGGGGAATGGAGGAGAAGAGGGCGCCGCCAACGGGTAGCAGGCAGAGAAAGGCAGCTACTCTGAAGCCAAAAACAGGCAGTGTTTCATAGCCAATCAGTCTGTGGCTCATAAAGCGCCAGCCCCAGGCCATAAGAATAAAAGCCGGAAGAATGGCTGCAAGACCGACACTTTGCAGCAGGGTATCTGAAAATATAGCTCCGGGCAGCCCGAGCAGGTTGGTGGGTGCCTGGCCGGTTGCTGTGTTCAGGGACGGATCATCAGGATTATAAGACACCAGCGCAATGAGCAGGGCGCAGGCGAGAAGGCACAAAACTATCCCCCCGGCTTCTTCAAGGCGCATGCGCAGGGGACTTTTATAGGGTGAAACAGCGTAGTCGGATGAATGGGGAGGGCTTACTCGCACCAAGGGGCTGAATCCTGTCTCTGAATAAATCTGAAAAACAAGGTCAGTGATATGGCAGGGTTACTGACCAGTGAGAGGCAAGTGTATCGTGAAGCGATGTGTCAGATAAGGTCTAAGGACCTTTATTATCTCTTTTTAGGCAGTTTTTTATGGGGACCAATTAAAAACCACAAACAAAACATGAGGTGCTCAGGCAGAGTATGGCGTCGTAGCCCGCTCATACGACATAATACAGAGAATCGGGCCAGTATCCCTCTCAGTCCAGGGCGCAGGCTTTTCCGGAGGGCCTGAAGGCTGGCAGTGTTTTTTGCTGTAACAAAGTGTTTGTGCCTCAGAAGAGCTTCTGTATTGCTGTGAAAAATCCTCATGAACACGTTTGGTCCGCGTTTGATCGCGGCCAGTGCTCTTTTAAAAAATAAGGCCGGTGCACCAACTGCGTTGCTGCTGTGCTGACGATAGAGCAGATGAGGCTGGTTATCGGTTATAATGACGCCACCGGCAGCACTGGTGAGCAGATACGCCCACCAGTCATGCAGAATGTGTGAGAAAGGCGGACTTGCAGCCTTAAGCAATGTACAGGCAGCAGGTGAGAGCATGATGCTGCAGCCTGTGGCAATATTTTGTGTCATCGCAGAGAGAAAGCGGGGATGTTGTGGCAAGGCGGGAGAGAGACCCGTGTAGCGCAGATGGCTGTCTGTCAGAATCTGGCGACAACAATAGAGTGCGGGCCTGTCTTTCCGGGTGCTTTTCAGGGCCTTCAGGCCGGTTGCAAGTTTTTCAGGCAGCCAGATATCGTCCTGATCGCAGAAGGCGATATAGGCACCAGAAGGAACTGCCGATAAAAGCATCGTATAGGAATTGCATATGCCAATATGTTTACCGTTATCCTGCGACAGAAGAACGCAGCGTTCGGGGCCATGCTTAAGTGTGAAATTTTCCATCAGCTGGCGGGTGGCATCTGTTGAGCCATCATCGCGCCATAACAATACCCATGATGTGCAGGACTGGTTTTCGAGCGAGGCAAGCTGCTCTTTCAGATACTGCTCGCCATTATAAACGGAGAGCAGGATAAAAATAATATCTGAAGGGTCTGGTCGCGCAGAAAAGAACTCTGTGTCATTACCCTGACGCATTTTCTGCACGTACAAACCTCTGTTTTTTTCTGTTGGATGGGATAACACAGACCTCATCACAGGGTCGTGTTACGCCCTCCTTTTACAGCGTTGGCGCTATTGTGCAAAAATTTTCTTTACAATTTGTTTAATACTTTTTTCCCAGTGAGGCATTTTGATACCGAATACTTGCTCTAATTTACTGTTATCCATTCGGGAATCAGCAGGTCTTTTGGCAGGAGTTGGCCAGTCCTCAGTGCGAATAGCGGTAACTTCCGGGCTTTTCTGACCGTAGTGTGCAGCTTCCTGCAATGTTGCTACAGCAAGGCCGTGCCACGTTGTGTCACCCGTACCGCATACATGATAAATGCCTGCAAATTCATCTTTCCAGCCATCTTTTTCAATAACAGCGAGTGTTGCCAGAATAGCGCCTGCCAGATCATCAGAACTGGTCGGGTTTCCTTTCTGGTCGCCGACAACTTTCAGAGCCGGGTTTTTAGCGCCGGCATTGATCATGGTGCGCACAAAGTTTTTGCCATGAGCTGAGTAAACCCATGAGGTGCGAAAAATAAGAGTTTTCGGGTTGGCTGCTAAAGCCAGCTTTTCGCCTTCGGCTTTAGTGCTGCCATAGACTGTCTGAGGAGAAACAGGGTCAGACTCGGTGTAAGGCTGACCTTTTTCACCTGAGAAAACGTAATCAGTTGAAACGTGTATTAGTGGAATATTCCGCTCGGCACACAGGCGTGCAAGTTCTGCCGGTCCGCTGGTGTTGGCCCGGGCTGCGGCTTCACTTTCACTCTCAGCCAGGTCAACAGCTGTCCAGGCTGCAGCATTAACCACAGCAACAGGCTTAACGCGTTCGAGCGTGCTGGCGAGCGTTTCCGGGTGGTCAAAGTCAAAGTCAGGGCGGCCTGTACGGTGGATACGTGACCCGCCGAGATTAACCAGAGATGTGGCCAGCTGGCCGGTGCCACCCGTTACCAGAATGGGGCCACCGTTTTGCAGCAGAATATCCACCAGATTACTCCTCAGATATGAAACCAGCCCTTAGCGGCTGAAAACTCAGGTGCCAGAAGGTCTTTTTCTGACAAAACGGCATCTTCTGCTTTGACAGGCCAGTCGATAGCCAGTTCAGCGCTGTTCCAGATAACGGCGCGCTCAGAAGCTTTGTCATACAGGCCTGTGCATTTATACTGCACTTCAGCATCTTCAGTCAGTGTGCAGAAGCCATGCAGAAAGCCCGGTGGAACCCAGAGCTGAGACCAGTTTTCTTCAGAGAGTTCAGCACTGACCCATTTGCCATAAGTTGGCGAGCCAACACGGGCATCAACCGCGACATCCCATATTGCACCTTTGGTGCAGCGTACCAGCTTACCCTGTTCGTGTGGAGCGAGCTGGCAATGAAGGCCGCGAATAACACCCTTCTGACGTGACAGACTTTGGTTATCCTGCACGAAGGGCTGTGTGATGCCTGCATTTTTCATGTGGTTGATGTTGTATGTTTCTGAGAAGAAACCCCGGTTATCACCAAAGCGTGGTGGTGTGACAAGGATAACATCAGGAATAGCGAGACGTTCGGCTTTCATACACTCAAGGTCCTGTTAAAAAGATATGTAAGGGCGCGAGTTATCAGGATTGATCCGGGACTGTGTCAGCCAGTTGCATGAGAAGCCGGCCCAGCTCTGTTTTAATCATACGCTGCGCATGTGCCCGCAGCTGGTCTGCGTTAATGTAACCCATACGATAGGCTACCTCCCCGGGGGAGCCAACCAGCATACCCTGGCGGGCCTGAATGGTGTGAACAAACTGCCCGGCTTCCATCAGGCTGTCAGGCAGACCGGCATCAAGCCATGCACAGCCGCGGCCAAGACGTTCAACCTGCAGGGTGCCTTCGTCAAGGTAGAGACGGTTGAGATCGGTAATTTCGAGTTCGCCACGCGGAGAAGGTTTGACTTTTTTTGCAAAGTCGACCACCCGGTGATCATAGAAATAGAGGCCGGTAATAGCCCAGTTTGAAGCAGGGTCCGTTGGTTTTTCAACAACTGTCAGGGCTTTACCCTGCTCATTAAAGCTGACCACACCATATCGTTCAGGGTCCCGAACCTGGTAAGCAAAAACGGTTGCACCGCTTGAGCGTTTTGCAGCGTGCTGCAGAGACAGGCTGAGATGATCGGCAAAAATCAGGTTGTCACCCAGCGCCAGAGCGCATGGAGCACCATCAATCCAGTCTTCAGCAATCAGGAAGGCCTGAGGAATGCCATCAGGTGAGGGCTGAACGCGATATTCAAAGCGCACACCATACTGGGATCCATCACCCAGCAGGCGTTTAAACTGCGGAAGATCAGCCGGTGTGCTGATGATCATAATATCCCGGATCCCGGCCAGCATCAGCGTAGACAGGGGGTAATAGACCATAGGTTTGTCATAAACCGGCAGCAGCTGCTTGCTGGCAGCCAGTGTCATGGGGTGCAGGCGTGTGCCTGACCCCCCGGCGAGAAGAATGCCTTTCATAGGCTTTACTGAACTCGTGGTCATTATGCAGAAGTCCCCAGGCGGTTGCCTGTATAGCGGCGGGCACGAATACCTTCCCACCAGGTTTTGTTGTTCAGATACCATTCAATGGTGAGGCGGATACCCGTTTCGAAGTCGTGTTTTGCCTTCCAGCCGAGCGCGCGTTCTGCGTGGGAGGGGTCAATTTCATAACGGAAATCATGGCCGGGCCGGTCGCTAACGTAGCGAATAAGCCGCTCACGCGGACCCTGTGCATCTGGTACCAGCTCATCGAGCACAGAACAGATAGTTGTCACAACATCAAGGTTCGTGCGGGGCTGGCGGGCACCGATAGCATAAGTCTCGCCAGGTTTGCCTTTTTCAACGGCTTTGACCAGGGCCTCGGCGTGGTCTTCGACAAACAGCCAGTCACGCACATTGTCACCTTTGCCGTAAACCGGCAGCTCTTTGCCCTCAAAGGCATTGATGGTGATCAGTGGAATGAGTTTTTCAGGGAAATGCCATATGCCGTAGTTATTTGTCGTATTTGAGACAAAGGTTGGCAGACCGTAGGTATGATACCATGCTCTTACCAGATGGTCAGAGGAGGCTTTGCTGGCCGAGTAGGGACTGCGTGGGTCATAAGGGGTTGTTTCAGTGAAGGGCGGATCGTTTGCTTCGAGTGCGCCAAAGACTTCATCTGTTGAAATATGATGAAAACGGAAGGTCTCGCGATCCTGTTTATCGAGCGAAGACCAGTATTTTCTGGCGGCTTCAAGCAGAGAATATGTGCCAACGACGTTGGTCTGAATAAAAACGCCAGGCCCGTCGATTGAACGGTCAACATGGCTTTCTGCTGCCAGATGCATAACAGCATCAGGGCGAAATTTTTCAAACAGGGTGTTGAGCGCTGCGGTGTCGGTAATATTGACCTGAGCGAACTCATAGCGTCCGGTTGACGCCGCATTTTCTATTGTTTCGGCTGACGCTGCATAGGTCATGCAGTCAACATTGAGAACAGAGTGCTGAGTGGCACGCATTATGTGACGAATAACTGCTGACCCGATAAACCCGCATCCGCCTGTTAGTAAGATTCGCATCGACACCCCGTTAAGTAAATTATTGGTAATTAACCATAGTAATTTAGACTTTGTCTTATAGCGTATAAGAGCGGGGGGGGCCAGAATGTAAAAATATTCGGTGCTAATATTTTGCGATATACAGGGCTGATTATAATTTTATTTTTTATTTTTCAGGTAGTGCAGAGCGTATGTAATAGTCTGTCGCAAAGAAACGGATGTAATTTTTTACAGAAACAGAAGCAGGTATCTCAGAAATTTATGGAAAATTTCATAATACTATAATTTTTTGGTAAATAATGACCTGGTGCTGCTGGCGAGGATTGAACTCGCGACCTCTCCCTTACCAAGGGAGTGCTCTACCACTGAGCTACAGCAGCGCTCTGGCCGGTTTCTAGCGTTTTGCGCTGCTTATCGCAAGCCTGAATTTCGCTAAAAACCAGAAATTAATCGTCGCGGTGTATTTTTTCCATGCGTTCGTGCTGCTCCTGCGCCTCAATTGAGAGGGTCGCTATGGGGCGGGCTTCGAGACGGCGGAGCGAAATCGGTTCGCCTGTTTCTTCGCAATAGCCATAGCTGCCATTTTCAACGCGCTGCAGAGCAAGGTTGATTTTACCAATGAGTTTGCGGGCCCTGTCACGCGTACGCAGCTCAAGTGCACGGTCAGCTTCAACACTGGCGCGGTCGGTAATATCCGCTTCATGAATGCCGCCTTCAGACAGGCTGGCAAGAGTATCTCCGGCCTCCTTGAGAAGGTCTGCGCGCCATCTGGTGAGTTTTTGTCTGAAATATTCAGTCTGAAGAGGGTTCATGAACTCCTCATCTTCAGAAGGTCGGTAGTCATGAGGTAGAGTGATCATTGTCAGCCTTTGCAATGACAGGTAGCTGCCCTGAAAGAATGCGCGGCTTATAGCGGCGCTCTCGCAGGAAGCCAAGTGCATTCTATAATTTTCATTTAAAAAATATATTTTTTCTGTGAATTGTGATCACAGGAGAAGTAATTTCAGGCCAGTACCAGAGTTCGGTGTTTCCGATATTTTAATTATATTTTTCTCGTGTGGTACGCTCAGAAAAACCGGCAGAGCCAGGATATGCAGCGCTGGCGGCCATCATCCACCCTGCAAACAGAAAAATCCATCCGGCCGTCGGGAAGGTAAATAAGGCACTTGTTGAAGTGACAGGCCAGAGCACGACGCAGCATACAACGAAAAGCATAGTATGCTGAGCATAAGGGGTGCTTAGCAAACCTCGTGCACCGGCTTTAAGCCAGCACACGACCATGAGGCAGAAAGCCAGAAGACCGGGAAGACCAGCTGTTGTTGAAACCTGCAGATAGTAATTGTGAGGGTGAATATTGCACCCTGCGCCTGCGGGGCTTTCAAGCGCTGGCAGGTTAAAGGCTTTAGGAAAAGAGGAATGCATGCTTTCGTGGCAAAAATGACGAAAGCCATCCATCCCCAGACCCAGAGCCGGATGATTCAGCGTCATAATCGTTGCTTTTTTAAAAAGCTGTCCATAATCGCTTGTTGAGAAATGTCTGAGCTGGTCAGAAAATTTTATGACAAGTTTTGCGTATGTTGCCGGTGAGATAACCGGAAGCAAAGCCAGTACAATAGCAGCACAGACGCCTGTAATAACGAAAGGCCAGCGGAACTGCCTGATAAGCAGGGCGGTCAAAAACAGCCCGAACAGCATCAGCACGGTGCCCATGCGCTGGCCTATCAGAATCATTGTGACCACAGAGAGTAGAAGCAGCCCGAGGCCGCAGCACCATAGTAAAGGTTTTTTGCTGCGCAGAGAGGTAATAACAACGGGCATAATGCCCGGGAAGAACAGCATCAGAAACATAAAGCTGGCACGGGGTTTGTAAAAAGGTCCGGTGAGGGAACCATCCACCCAGGGGTGCGAGCCGGTCAGATTGACGCCGGTAAAATACTGCTCCCAGCACTGACTTATGAGCCAGAGTGCCAGAACAAACAGGATACCACCCAGTACAAGTCGCCGTTTATTTTGTGTCAGGATCCAGTTTTGCGCTGCTGCAGTGATCAGAAAAAGGCGTGGCAGACACAGGGCCTGAGCCAGAGCACCTCTTTCATGAACATGCAGAGAAGAAATCAGGCTCAGCACACAGAGCGCCGCTGCCGGCGTGACCCATGGGCTTTGCAGCCAGCGCCAGTGGCGGGTAATTGCACAATGCAGCAGAAAGAAACAGCCAAGTGTGGTGGCAGTAATATCGCTTAGCGCACGGCTGTAGAACATAAACAAAGGCAGCATCATAATGCACAGGGTGCCCCCTGTTGTCAGCCAGGCAGGCAGCTGTGAATGCTGCAACTTTGTAAGGGGCATGTTCTGTACTTTAAAAAAAGCTGCGCGTTATACCGAACAGAGAGAGCTGAGAATCAGAACGGGATTTCATCATCCAGGTCATTGTTGCCGCCGGGGGCATCCCATCCACCTTGTGCAGGGGTATTCTGGCGTGGGGCCGGGTTATTCTGGCGTGGGGCTGAATACCCGCCGCTGTTGCCACCACGGTCATAACCGTAACCACCGCCCTGAGATGAGCCGTCATCATCATCACCGCCTGCGCGGCTGTCGATCAGTACCAGTTCGCCACGGAAACGCTCAATTACAACCTCTGTTGTGTAGCGTTCCTGACCGTCCTGGCCGGTCCATTTGCGGGTTTGCAGGGTGCCTTCAAGGTAAACTTTACGACCTTTGCGCAAAAAGCGCTCTGCAACATCAGCCAGACGTTCGTTGAAAATGACAACACGGTGCCACTCGGTACGCTCACGTCGCTCACCAGACTGACGATCATTCCATGTGTCACTTGTTGCCAGAGAAAACGACACAATTTTCATGCCGTTCTGGCTTGTGCGTACTTCCGGGTCTTTGCCCAGATTGCCAACCAGAGTAACTTTATTGACGCTGCCAGCCATCAGTGACCTCGTGAAGTTGTAAAAAGAAAAATGTCTGCCTCGTGTAGCGCACTCCGTCTTTTTCTTCTACCCCTCACGGTGAGTGGAAGAAGAGAAAGACCTGCGCCCTGGCAGATATTACAGCTGCCAGACAGAGAGGCGGGCAGCCCCATGTTTGCGTTCTGCCAGCAGGGTTCCGTTGAAGGTCACCTGTTCTGGTTCGCTTTGTGGTGCAGGATGCGCAGGGTCTGTGAGCGGAAGAGGTTCATTATCCGCTGTTTCAATAACAGCTATAGCTCCCGGAGCAATCCATCCGCCTTTTGACAGAGCAGCAAGCGCGCGTGCTGGCAGCCCCTGTCGGTAGGGTGGGTCAATAAAAAGCAAAGAGCAGGGTTTTCTTGCTTTTGTCGGGCTGGTGACATCCTTTGCCAGCACGGTGCAGCGCTCCTGCCAGTTACAGTCAGCAATGTTTTTGCGTAGTGCCGCCAGTGCAGGACGATCTGTTTCGAAAAAACAGGCGGTTGCTGCCCCGCGTGAAAGGGCTTCAAGCGCGAGCGCACCTGTTCCGGCAAAAGCGTCGAGTACACAGGCTTCGCTGAGTAACCCGGCGCCACCCCATGGCGCATGCACCAGCATATCAAACAAAGCCTGCCTGACCCGGTCTGCCGTGGGTCGGGTGGTTGTGCCGGCTGGCGCTGTCAGCTGCCGCCCTTTGCGTATGCCTGCTATAATTCGCACGTTTAGTTGCCTGTACGTGGTTTGCGTGTGGCCGGTTTGGCTGTCGGCGCAGCGGGAAGCTGGTCACGGATAATGCGGCTTTGCACTTCTTCCAGTTCTCCCCGCAGGAGTGTGCCAAGCTGAAAAGGTCCGTAATTTGTACGAATCAGGCGGCTGACATGCAGGTTAAGACCCATCATGACTTTTCTCACTTCACGATTTTTGCCTTCGCGCAGAGAGACCGTGAGCCAGGCATTGTCGCCTTTTTTAGAATCGAGCTGTGCATCAATGGGGCCATATTTGACACCTTCAAAGACGCTGCCTTCTGCCAGCTGTGCCAGCCGGGCCTCATCAACCACGCCAAAGACCCGTACCCGGTAGCGTCTGATCCACCCATTGGAGGGGAGTTCGAGGCGACGTGCCAGTTCACCGTCATTTGTCAGCAAAAGCAGCCCTTCGCTGTTGAGGTCAAGGCGACCAATGCTGATAACGCGGGGCATACCTTCAGGCAGTGACTCAAAAACAGTCTTGCGGCCTTCCGGGTCTTTATGAGTGGTCATAAGCCCGTCGGGTTTGTGGTAGCGCCACATGCGTGTGCGCTCTGGTTCTGCAACAGGTGCATTATCGAGTTGCACCAGGTCATGTTTCCGGACGAAAGTGGCTGGGTGTGTAACCGGTTGACCGTTTAGTTTGACGCGCCCCTGAGCGATAATCTGTTCTGCATCGCGGCGGCTGGCAATACCTGATCTGCTCAGCCATTTTGCAATGCGCTCTCCGCGTTCTTCTTCTGTCACCGTGCTGCTCCTGCCGTCTGGACATCATCATCAAAAATTATGATAGAAAAGATATGCCAGAATCAGAGGCGTTTTGCACTCTCTATACAACCGATAATATGCTTCTTTTTAAGGTTTTTCAGCTTTTTCAGGCAACAACTGAAGTCTGGTGCGTTGAAAGCCAGCAGATCAGAGAGCCTGCTGTGACCAGCAGTGAACCAAGCCAGAAAGTATGACCAGGCATCATGTGCAGTAGCAGGCTTGTCATGAGTACAGAAAGCACTGGTGAGAAGTAAGACGCCGTTGCCATAAGGGTCAGGTTGCCGTGCATTACGCCATAGTTCCAGGCTGAGTAGGCAAGTGTTGTTAGTACACCAAAGGTAAGCACCATAATGGCACCGTTAAAATTAAAATGCAGGGGCGGCTGGCTGGTGCTGAAATATTTGATCCATAATACGATGGCTGTCAGTGTCAGAAAGACAGGCACGCCGTTTTTACCCTCAGATATGGCGCGTGTTATTATAGTGTACACTGGCCAGGCTGTGGCTGCGATAAGTGCCAGCCCGTAAGCGACTGGGTTTGTGCCGATATTATGAATGATATGTGTGAATGAAATGCCCCTGTCACCCGATGACACCCACAGAATACCTGTAAGGCTGAGCAGCAGACCCGGGATCATACGCCAGTCAGCGCGCTGGTAGCCCAGCCATACAGCCAGAGCGATTGTAAAAGAAGGCCACAGATAATTCACCGTGCCGACTTCAAGGGCCTGCTGACGGGTCGTGGCATAGCCAATGGCCAGTGCAAGAGCTGTTTCATAGGTGATAAACAGTCCGCCGCCGATAATAAGATAGCGTTTTGAGAGTGCGCTAAAGGCAGACGGGCCGGTACAGAGCACAGCAATAACAGCACTGACTGTGAAGATCAGCGCTGAGCCACCAACAGCCCCAAAGGCTTCAGAAATGCCACGATACAGGCCAACAGTAGCGCTCCACATAAAGACAGCGCTTACGCCAGTCAGCGTTGGGAGTTCGATTGTATGACGGGGTAACTGCCCGGATGTCTGAACAGACATAACCACACTCCATGACCATGCGGCGGTCAGTGAAAAGATGGGGTATATGCTGGTTTCTGTTGTAGGATGCAATAGCTTTCTATTGCATCTGTATAAGTATTGTTCTCGATTTTATTTTTGGTGATGTGGTCTTTTATTGTTTTAATATCGAAATTAATTTTTACTCTGGTGAATACTTTAAGTATTTTTGTAGATTTAAAAGGGATGCAACCCCTGGTTTATAGCACACGGCAATGCAAAAACCTGCCTGATATGCTCAGATATAATGTTACGAGAGCAGAAGCTCTGACAATATTATCGCAGTGTCTGTGGCAGCACGCATTATTCAGCTGGCGTACAGTGCCTTTATATTACGCCGCTTCAGAGTAGCAGATTCTGTTATTAGCCCTGATACAGGAAATTAGTTTCCCGCGAGAAAAATACTGACAGAACGTGTTGTGATCGGACTGACCCAGTGATCTTTTTTGGTATCATGAGCAATAGAAAGGCTCAGGCCTAAAGCTGCTGCAGTAAGAACGAGAGTAAGACTATGCATGAGGAAGACCCCTTTCACGGTCGGCTTGTTTTGCCAGATATTCTCAGTTTCCAGCCTGTAAGAGTGGCCGGATGCTCAGGTATCAGCTCAACATTGAGTTACGGTATCTGCATAGCAGGATGACAGAAGAAGCAAGGCAGATGCAAGGAAAATATTGCCTTATTGTTGTCATAATTTGACAGTCATACTCGCCGGCAGCAACAGGCGTAAGGAGACATTTTGCCGAAAGATATCACGGCTGATGCGATGGAGCGCGCTGTTATGCTGGCGCACGAAGCCGCAGCCGCGGGCGAAGTCCCTGTTGGTGCTGTTGTTTTTTCTGCTGATGGTACAATGATCGGGCAGGCGCGTAATTGCGTTGAAGCCTGGCATGACCCTTCGGCTCACGCTGAAATGCTGGCAATGCGCGAAGCTGTGCAAAAGCGTGGCGGTCGCAGGCTGTCAGATTGTACACTTGTGGTAACACTTGAACCTTGCCCGATGTGTGCCGCAGCTTTGGCGCACTTCAGAATCGGGCGGGTCGTTTTTGGTGCCTATGACAGCAAAGGTGGCGGGGTTGAGCATGGCCCGCGTCTGCCTTACCGGGCTGAGACGTTGCATAAACCCGAGGTTGTTGGCGGTGTCAGAGAGCAGGAGTGTGCTGAAATGCTTAAAATTTTTTTTCAGACCTTGCGAAGGTAAAGCTGAGTCCAGATATCTTTTGGTGTGCAGAGTTTCTTTGTGCAGGGAATTACCTTTTTGCAATGACAGGCTCTTGCCTGCGAGAATCGGATAGTTCTGCGTGACAGCAAGGTCAGGCCGGGCTGAGTGTTGAAGATCGCGTTCGGGTGGCAGACGCAGGCCCGGGCCATGTAAAGGACAGTCAGAAACATAATGTCGGAAAAATCTGCATCAAAATTTTTCGGGCGGTTTCGCCGCAAGCATCTTTTAACTCTTATGGCCGGGGTCGCACTGGTGACCGATGCTGGCGCTGGTTTCGGGCTGGCTGCACATAATGCAGCCTATGCGCAAACTGTTCAGGGAGGGCTTATTACGCCGAGCAGCCCTGATCAGAAAATCCCTGATTTTGTGCATCTGGTGAAACAGGTCAAACCTGCTGTTGTTTCCATTACCTCTACCATTAAGGCTGATGCTGCCGCTGAAGAAGGTGGCGGTATGGGCGGTGGTGGCATGCCATTCCCGTTTCCGTTCCCGTTCCAGATGGCGCCTCAGAACAGCCGTCAGCTGATTGAAGCACGAGGTTCAGGCTTCCTTATTTCGCCCGACGGGTATGTGGTGACGAACAACCACGTCGTTAAAGGGGCGACGAAGGTTAAGGTTACGCTTGATGATGGCACGACTCTTCCCGCGAAGATTGTTGGCCGTGACGGTAAAACAGATATTGCTTTGCTGAAAATTACGTCATCGCAGAAGCTTCCTTTTATTGAACTGGGGAACTCTGATGATGTGCAGCCAGGTCAGTGGGTTGTTGCCGTTGGTAACCCTTACGGGCTCGGTGGTACGGTAACAGCGGGCATTGTTTCAGCGCGTGGCCGGGATATTAACGAGGGCCCTTACGATAATTTTATCCAGGTTGATGCCCCGATTAACCGCGGCAACTCAGGTGGACCGCTGTTTACGCAGGATGGTAAAGTTGTCGGGGTAAATACGGCGATTCTTTCTCCATCGGGTGGCGGGTCCATTGGTATTGGTTTTGCTATTCCGTCTGATACGGTCAGAAGTGTAACGGACCAGCTGCGTAAAACCGGTCATGTTGTGCGTGGCTACCTGGGTGTGAACGCGCAGAATGTTTCTCCGGCGATGGTTAAAGCACTTGGTCTGCCACCCGCTGCTGATGGTGCTGCGCCAGCGGGTGCTCTTATTGCGAGTGTCAGCTCAGATAGTCCGGCAGAGAAAGCCGGCCTGAAGCCTGAAGATGTTATTGTTAAATTTAATGGTCAGAAGGTCGCAACACCCCATGACCTGGCTGTGCGCGTTGCTTCTATCGCACCGGGGGAAAAGGTCGCAGTTGAGTATGTGCGTGCAGGTAAACCTGCAACAGCAACGGTCACCATTGGTAACCTTGCCAGTGCGTCAAATGACAGCGGTATCAGTGGTTCTGCGCCAGGACCTCATCTTGGTGTGGCACTGACGCCGCTGACTGGTGACATTCGTCGTCAGCTTGGTGTGGGCGATGGTGTTAAAGGGGTTGTTGTAAAAGATGTACAGCCAGGGTCAGCGGCCAGCATGGCTGGTGTGGCTCCGGGGGACATTATTCAGTCTGTCGGTGGCAAGGCCGTTGATACGCCGCGGGCTGTCGTGACGGCAGTACGCTCAGCTCTTGGTGCGAAGAAGCCTGTTCTGCTGCGTATTTTGCGTGATGGCCAGTCGCTGTTTGTTGCTATCTCAGCTGATGGTGATGACAGTAGTTCATCAGATAACGGTGATGATGACGATAACTGACACTGGCGGTTTTCTGGTCGTCTTTTCAAAAAAGAGCGTCAGCCTTCGGGCTGGCGTTTTTTTTATGATGTTTTGCTGGTCGAATATAAGCCTTATTTGCAGGGTAGAGAAAACGCGCCTGTCAGGAAAAGAATATCATAATGATGTAGCAGGCGTGTTATTCCTGCTTATGGTAGTTTATACCGTTTCTTTCTCTGGTATGAAGGCCGGGGCAGGGTGAGTATCGTGCAGTGCCTGGTGTGAGAAGGCCGGTAAGAAGTAGAATGATGTCTTTTGTTTTCAGGTCTGTGACCAGAGCTCTTTGTTATACGGCCGTTTCTCTGGTGTTGTATGCTTCCTCAGCGCAGGCTGCGTCAGGCTTTGTTGCCGGTAAGGATGGTATGCTGAGTGTACCTGAGGCTTCGCCTCTGCGCTCTCAGATACAGGTGGCTGCTGTTCAGGTCGGAATGCCACGCGACACACTGACTGTGCCAGGTAATATCGCTGCTGAACCAAGGCGTATTTTTCCTCTTCTTCCACCGGTAACCGGGCGTATTTTATCGGTGTCGGCCACACCTGGTCAGCATGTTGTACGTGGGCAGGAGCTGGTTCGTATTATGTCGGGCGATATGGCTCAGGCAGTGACAGATCAGGAAAAAGCTGAAGCTGGCTTACTGATGGCGCGCAGTGCAATGGTGCGTGCCCAGGAGGTCAGAAAGGCTGGCGGTGCTGCCACAAAAGATGTCGAGGCTGCTCATGCGGCCCTGCTGGATGCTGAGGCTGAAGAAGGGCGTGCCAGGCTGCGTTTGCTTTCCTTAACTGACAAATATGGCGGTGAAGGTGGCGTGCTGGTTTTGCGTGCTCCGGCAAGTGGTGTCATTGCCAGCCTTTCAGCCGCACCTGGTGTTAATATTACAGATATGACTGCACCGCTGCTGGTGATGGAGGATCTGTCAGAGATCTGGGTCGTTGCTAATATCGCCGAGGTTGATGGTAACGATGTTCAGGTCGGGCAATCGGTGGTCGTGAGCTTGCCTGCACGTGAAGGTATTGCAATTCCGGCGCAGGTTTCATCTGTCGAGCCGGATTTTCATGCCGATACCCGCAGGCTGCAGGCTATGATTGTGCTTGCCAATCCTGATGAAGATCTGAAGCCGAACATGTTTGCCTCAGTGGCTATTCAGATCAAACAGCCGGTAGGGCTGATGGTTCCTCAGTCAGCTCTGCTGATGAATAATGATACCGTTACAGTATTTGTCGAAACAGCTCCCTGGGTTTTTCAGCGCCGGGTCATTACGATTTCTTATGATGAGGGTGAGAATACACAGGTTCTCTCCGGGCTCAGGATTGGGGAGCGCATTATTGTTCGTGGCGGGGTGCTGCTGAACGATGATTGAGAAAATTATCGCTGCCTGTCTGCGCGAGCGTCGTATTGTCTTTTTTGCAATGGCACTTCTGGCTCTGTGGGGAGGTATGGCATGGAAAAACCTGCCTGTAGAAGCCTATCCGGATCTTGGGGCTGTTTCTGTTCAGATCAGTACACAAAGTCCCGGGCTGGCAGCTGAGGAGGTAGAGCAGCAGATTACCGTTCCGCTCGAGCGGCAGTTGTCGGCAACGCCAGGTCTGGTGAGCGGGCGCTCAAGCAGCACGTTTGGCCTCTCACTGATTAACCTGATTTTTAAGGACGGCATGGATGTTTATGCCGCCCGTCAGCGTGTTACTGAGCAGCTGGCACAGGTTAATCTTCCGGCGGGTGTAACGGCAAGTATGGGGCCGGTTACGAGCCCCTCTGGTGAGATTTATCGTTATACGCTTGAGTCTGACAGAAAAAACCTGATGCAGCTCTCAGAAGTGCAGAACTGGTTTGTTATTCCTGCTCTTCAGAAAATACAGGGTGTTGCCGATGTTACCAATTTTGGTGGCTTTACCCGGGAGTATGAGCTGCGCCTTGATTCGCATGCGCTGTACCGCTTTCACATTGGTATTAATACTGTGCTGGATGCGATTCGTAACAGCAGTATCAATGCTGGTGGCGGGCGTGTAACACGAGGGGAGCAGTCTTATATCGTCAGGGGCGTTGGTATGATCCATACCCTTGATGAGATGGGTGATATTCCTGTTACACAGCATGATGGTGTGCCTGTGTTCCTGCGTGAGCTCGGGCGGCTGCAGCTGGGTCACCAGGTGCGTGAGGGTATTCTGGGTAAAAACTCTAACCCTGATACTATTGAAGGCATTGTGTCGATGGTATCGGGCGAGAATGCGTCGCACGTTCTTGCATTGCTGCATACCCGTGTGCAGGAGCTGCAAAAGCAGCTTGATCCGCAGGGTATCCGCATAGTCCCCTATCTTGATCGTGATAACCTGGTGAGTGCCACGACTGAGAAGGTTACTCACACGGTGCTCGAAGGGGTCGGGCTGGTTTTTGTTATTCTTATTTTGTTTCTTGGCAGCCCGCGCAGTGCGATTGTTGCAGCGGTTACAATTCCGCTTGCGCTCGCATTTGTTTTTGTCGTGATGGGTTTGCTGAATATGCCTGCCAACCTTTTTTCACTGGGGGCGATTGATTTCGGCGTTATTGTCGACGGGGCAATTGTTGTAACTGAAGCGATTTTATGTCTGAGGGAAGCCCGGCCTGACCATACAATGACCTTGCAGGATGTGCAGGGGTTAACAGGGCATGTCGGGCGCGCCATTGTTTTCGCGACACTGATTATCATTGTGGCTTACAGCCCCTTATTTGCTTTTGTCGGGGCTGAGGGGCGTCTGTTCAGGCCAATGGCATATACTGTCAGCTTTGCTTTGCTGGGTGCATTGCTTTGCGCGATTGTGCTGACGCCTTCTCTGGCCTTTATTGCCATGCGCAAGCCGCATCGTATTTTCCACAATAAACCGCTTGAGAAACTCCATTGCTGGTTTCGGGCAGGCCTGGCGCATAGCATGAAACGCCCTGCTATAGCTTATTGCAGCGCACTTTCGGCTTTTGGTCTTGTTGTGGTGCTTGGTATGTATACCGGCCGCGAATTTTTGCCAGATATGGATGAAGGTGCTTTGTGGCTTCAGGTGCAGTTGCCTTCAGGGCTGTCGCTCCAGAAGGCAAGCGATATGGCAGATGAAGTGCGTAAAGCGGTTATGTCTTTTTCTGAGCCTTCTTACGTTGTTACGCAGCTGGGGCGCAATGATTCCGGCACAGATGCCTGGACCCCTTCTCATATTGAGGTGCCTATCGGGCTGAAACCATATAGCGCCTGGCCGAAAGGCGAGACCAAAGCGCAGTTCATCAGCAAACTACGTGATAAGCTGAACACTATTCCTGGTATAGAGTTTGGTATAAGCCAGCCAATTGCCGACGGTATGAATGATCAGGCCGGAGGGGCCCATTCTGCACTGGTTTTGCGTGTTTATGGCCATGACCTGCGTGAGCTGCGCAATATTGGTAAGCAGATTGTCGCGGTTCTTAAACAGGTTCCTGGCACAAAAGAAGCTTCGATTTTTCAGGAACCTGAAATTCCCCAGCTGAATATTACGGCAAACCGGCGTGCGGCAGCCCGTTATGGTATTTCAGTGTCTGATATTATGACGCTGGTTGGCAGCACGATTGGCGGCTCTGCCGTTTCGCAGATTTATATTGCCGACAGAACGTATGATGTCACAGTTCAGATCCCGCATGCTGATGTCGGTAACCTGCGTTCTTTAGGCCATTTGCCACTTATGGCTGACAATGGCGCGCTGGTGCCGCTTGAAATGGTGGCTTCTATTGCCTTGAAAACAGGTGAAGGCACAATTTCCCATGAGATGACACAGCGGCAGATCACTCTGCGCGTGGATAATGGTAAACGCCCGCTTTCTGAATATATGGCAGATGCGCAGGCACGTATTGCAGGTCAGGTGCATTTTGACCCGAGCTTTTACCGGCTTGAGTGGGCAGGTGAGTTTGAACAGGCTCAGCGTGCTGCGTCTCGTCTGGTTGTTGCTGTTGCGATTATGCTGGCGATTATGCTGGTGCTCTTATTTGGTGAGTTTCGTAAATTCCGTCAGGCTGCACTGGTGCTTGCTGTTGTGCCGCTGGCGCTGCTGGGTGGGCTTGTGGCTTTGCAGCTGCGGGGTGAAACATTGAATGTAGCAACAGCGGTCGGGTTTATTGCCTTATTTGGTGTTGCTGTGCAGAACGGTATTATCATGGTTTCTAACATCAACCGGCATCGTCGGGAGGGGGCTACGTTATACAATGCTGTGCTTGACGGGGCAGGGGAGCGGTTCAGGCCGGTGCTGATGACAGCGACGGTTGCCAGTGCAGGCATGTTGCCGGCAGCGGTTGCTACCGGCATTGGCACAGATGTGCAGCGCGGCCTTGCAACAGTCGTCGTGGGCGGACTTGGCATTGCGACATTACTGACCCTGTTTATTCTGCCTACATTTTATTACAAACTAGAGGCCTGGTATGAAAAACGGGCCCCTGAAAATGAGCCTGCTGCATGATGCGCCGTTTTTTTATGACAGGATGCGCACTAAGCGTTTTGCTTCAGGCCGGGTGCGCCGTCGGGCCTGATTTCAGAAAACCCGCTGCACCGGCTGGCGAGCAGTATGGTCAGGCAGGGCGCTCTTCACACGTGGCAGGTGTCACGGGGGAGGCAGAGCAGGCTGCCAGTGGTAGGCAGGGTGTCGGGCAGGTTTTTCATGTCGGGCAGGATATTCCCGCACAATGGTGGCGGCTTTTTCACTCTGAAGCACTGAATGCACTGGTGCAGAAAGCGCTTGATAATAATCCGTCACTTGAGTCTGCACGTGATGCGCTCTCAGCGGCACAGCAAAATAAGCTGGCGCAGCAAAGTGCATTTTATCCCAGCATTTCTGGTAGTTTTAACCCGACACGGAACAAAACGTCGCGCACGTACTCACCGGTCCCTAATAATAACTCGTGGCTTTATACGGTTCATACAGCTCAGCTGAATATCTCTTATGTGCCCGATTTCTGGGGTGGGGTACGTCGTGGGGCAGAGGCAGCTAAAGCACTGCGTAATGCACAACGTGATCAGCTTCGTGCTGTGTATCTGACACTGACCTCTTCGGTCGTTCAGGCCGCGATTGATTATGCTGCGATCAAAGCTCAGATTGAGACGACCCGTTCGCTCGTCACGCTCCAGCGTGATTTGTTAGAATCGGCTCGCATGCAGGAAAAAGCCGGCGAGTTCTCACGTAATGATGTCGCATTGCAGCATACGGCTCTGGCTCAGAACGAGGCGACACTGGCCCCGTTACAAAAGCAGCTTGAGCAGCAAAAGCATCTGATAGCAGCGCTTGTGGGTGATTCTCCGGATGTGCCTCAGCCTGAATTTACTTTTGATGAGCTGACATTGCCTGCAGACCTGCCGGTGAGTGTACCGGCTCGTCTTATTGAGCAGCGCCCGGACATTCGTACAGCACAGGACAACTGGCATGCAGCCTGCGCGCAGGTTGGTGTTGCTGTGGCCAATCGTTTGCCCAATATCGAGCTGGGAGCAACGCCCGGGTTTGCGGCGGCCTCTATCGCGAAAATGGCCGCTCCCGGATATGGTCAGTGGCAGATTGCCGCTATGGTAACGCAACCATTGTTTGATGCAGGTTTGCTCAGGCACCAGGAAAATGCAGCCCGGGCGGCTTATGACCAGGCGGCGTCAGAGTATCGTTCCACCCTGATCACCGCGCTGCAGGATGTTGCTGACACTTTTACGGCCTTACGCCTTGATGCCACAACCCTGGCAGATAATGCTGAGGCAGCTACTGCGGCTGGTGAAAGTCTTAAAATCTCACTGGCACAGTACAAATATGGTGCTATCAGTCAGATCGTGATGCTGAATGCCCAGCAGGCTCATCTGGAGACAGAGCTGGCTCTGGCGCAGTCACGTGCTGACAGGTTGTCTGATACAGTCGCTCTTTTTCAGGCTCTGGGTGGCGGCTGGTGGAATAATCACGAGTCTGATGCTCCGCATCATCCATCCTGGCATCCTGATAAAGGCCTATCCGTGCTCCTGCCCTGAGGCCAGTTTTCTGAGTGTGTCCGGAGCCAGAATATTGATACTGTGGTGTGAGGTGACAGCAATGATTTGCTCGCGCCGCAGGTTGCTTAGCGTACGGCTTACAGTTTCGATAGTCAGCCCCAGATAGTCAGCAATGTCTGAACGGTTCATTGGAAGTGACACCGGGATTATTGTTGTGTCAGCAGTGCTGTGCTGATGGAGGATACGTGACAGCAAAAAAGTTGAAATTTTTTCGCGTGCAGTTTTTCGCCCCAGTAGCAGCATCTGCTCCTGTGCCTCGGCCAGTCTGAGAGTGAGGCGGTTCATCAGCTGATGTTTGAAGGCCGGGTGGCTGGCCAGCAGATGGTCAAGTTGTGGGTGGAAAAAACGGCAGACTTCCACCGTATCAATGGTTTCGGCCCCAAAGTTGCAAATATCGGAGGATGTCAGGTCGAGAAAATGCCCTGCGTCTGCGAAGCCAATAATCTGGCGTCTTCCATCGGGCAGGGATTTGAACAGCCTGATTGTACCCGAAACGATATTGAAAGAGGCTAATGGTGTACTGCCTTCCTCGATCAGTGTCATTCCGGGAGGGAGGCTCAGTTTTTGTGAAGCATCGGCAAAAGCCGCAGGTGTGTTTTCGCTCGCTGTGATACAAACACTGTGCTGGCGTGTCTGGCACATCATACATTTCTGAGGTGTAACATCAGGCGTGAGAGAGCTCAGAGGCTGTAACGCCGGGGTAAACGGATGAATGTAAGATGCCATCAGAAATCTACCCGATCAAATGCACTCAGAAATGTTAATACTTTCTTAAAGAGTAACAGAGGAATAAAGCCATTATTGTAGAAAACTCTAATGAAACTATTAACTTTTAGTAAAAAACCAGAAAACTGTGACTTCTAAATCACACTCCCTGAATCAACATATGGATTATGGCATAATTTTGATCTGTATCAAGGTGTGGAGATTTGATGCGTGATTGTAGCAGACCATCACGTAGCGCATTTCAGGGAAACGTATAATAGCCATGATTAAGATTCGTTCTTTATTTACCGCAATGATTGCCGGTGTGGCAGCGTTTTCCGGCGCAGCAGGCGCTAAGGCGGCTTCTGCTAATGCGCAGTATGTTAATGCTCCTGTTGTGAGCACACTTCCTGCCGTGCCCCGTTCTCATGAGCATTGTGGTTTGTTTCAGACCTGCGCCAGCACAAAAATTGGTCTGGGTGCGGGTGATTTCATGATCCGCCTGTCCGGTGTTGGTGTTCTGCCACAGGATCGTGACAGTAATGTCTCTATTACGGGTGGTGGCTTCAGCCGTCATACCCCGCTGAGCCATACGCATATTTCTACGACAAACGCAGCAATGCCTGAGCTGACGTTTGAGTATTTTATTACCGACAACCTGTCTGTTGACCTCATTGCAACCAGCACGCGCCATAAAGTGTCAGCTGTCGGCAGCGATCTGCCAGCCCTGGGTGGTCCGCACAGTCTTAGCGTGGGTAAAGCCTGGGTTCTGCCTCCTACGCTGACATTCGCATGGCATTTCCGTCCCCATAAGCGTTTCAACCCTTATGCCGGCGTTGGTGTTACGGCAATGTGGTTTCATAACATGAAGGGTAACCAGAACGCTTTTCTGGGGCTGAACAAACTTAATGCCGGTTTTACCGGAGGCCCTTCTGTTAATGTCGGTTTTGACTATCAGCTGGTGGGTAACTGGTTCTTTAACGCCGATGTTAAGCAGATGTTTGTGCGTATGCATGCATGGGTGCAGAACACACCAGAAACCATTCGTGTGCGTGCGCATGACTCGCTTGACCCAACCG
This sequence comes from Acetobacter sp. DsW_059, assembly GCF_002153695.1. Lineage (NCBI taxonomy): Bacteria > Pseudomonadati > Pseudomonadota > Alphaproteobacteria > Acetobacterales > Acetobacteraceae > Acetobacter > Acetobacter sp. DsW_059. Next base: position 8,291 of record NZ_JOPI01000036.1, on the reverse strand, counting down.
TTGTGTCAGCAGGTATTGCTTACCGGTTCTGATCCTTATGGCAGTCACCTCTGTTACTGAGCTGATTGCACGATATAGCGGGAATTTACCCCGCTATACCAGCTATCCGACAGCAGTCAGCTTTACTGAAGCTGTCGGACCTGACCAGGCTGAGGTCTGGCTGAAGCAGCTGCCTGAAGCTGCGCCCCTTTCTTTTTATTTTCATGTGCCATTTTGTGATGAGCTTTGCCGTTTTTGTGGCTGTAATACTTCAGTCATGCGGCAGGAAAGCGGACGCGCAGCGTATGGCAATCTGCTGACTGAAGAGTTTTCGCGTATCATTGCTCTCGTGGGTACGCAGCATAGTGTCCGGCATATTCAGTTTGGCGGGGGAACACCCTCTACACTGCCACCCGCGACTTTGCGTCTGATTATGTCAGATATTCTGGCTTCATGTCGGGTTGAGGATGGTGCTGAGCTATCTATGGAGCTTGATCCACGCCATGTGCCGCAGGATTATCCTGCCCTGCTGGGTGAGCTTGGGTTTACCCGTATCAGTATCGGTGTGCAGGACCTGAACGAAAAGGTGCAGCAGGCCTGCGGGCGTATTCAGAGTTTTGAGCAGACTGAAGCCTGTGTTTCTGCCGTGCGTCAGGCCGGTGTGCAGGGCGTGAATATTGATCTGATTTATGGTCTGCCGTTTCAGACGCAGGAGAGAGTGGCTGAAACGGTCAGGCGCATTGTTACGTTACGACCCGACCGTCTTGCTGTGTTTGGTTATGCTCATGTGCCGTGGAAACAAAAACGCCAGACCCTGATAGCAGAGGAAAGTCTGCCAGGAGCGCAGGAGCGGCTGGCGCAGCGTGCAGTGATGGATGAGGTGCTTTGCGAAGCGGGTTATGTGCCCGTTGGTCTTGATCATTATGCCTTGCCAGAAGATGCTCTGGTAAAATCTGCTCAGTCCGGCACTTTGCGTCGTAATTTTCAGGGCTATACCGTCGACTCGGCTGAAGCTCTTATTGGCGTTGGTGCCTCAGCAATTTCGATGCTGCCTGATGGTTACGTACAGAATATAACCTCAGCGGCGGCTTATGCTCGTGCGCTTTCAGAAAATGCTACTGCCCTGCCTGTGGTCAGAGGGGTTGAGCGGACATCAGATGACCGTCTGCGTGGTTACCTGATTGAGCGGCTGATGTGTGATATGCAGGTTGACCTGGCGACATCCGGCTTAAATCCTGAATATTTTTCTGCTGAAGTGGCAGCACTTGCTCCGATGGTTAAGGATGGCCTGGTATTGTGTGAGGGCAGCATGATACAGGTGACGAACAAGGGGCGTCCGTTTTTGCGTAACATTGCCGCAGTGTTTGATGTACGTCGTCAGAACCTGCCATCTGCCGGGGCTGTGCAGGCCTCATCTCCTCGATTTTCATATGCGATCTGAACTTTTTATTTGATATCTGCCCCTGACATGTGTTGATTGCACAGCAATTTTGTCCCACTTTGCACCGGATGGCTGCCTTTTGCTGCCGTTTTTGTTATCGTGATGCTGTGTTGTGTTACCGTTAAAGGATAAGGCAGATGCTTTCTGATGCCCCGCTCACCGAGATGGACTCTGCTTCGGCATTTGTACAAATGCTTGCTGAGACCCCCTGTGAACCTTATCCTTATGACCACTGGTCACTGAAATCTGTTCTTCCCTCTGATGCATGCGATGCTCTTGTGGCCTGGGACCCGGGGAGTGATGCCCTTGCAGGAGATGTTGCAGGCCGGCGTGAGACCCGCAATAAATTTCGGATTTTTGTGGATGAGACAACACGTGCCCGTGACAGCCGTCTCGATCGCCTTGCTCATATTATAGATAGCCCTGAGGTCCGGCAGGGGTTTGAGCGTTATTGTGGTGCGAGCCTTGAGGGGACGGCGCTGCGTCTTGAGCTGTGCCTTGATACTGAGGGGTTCTGGCTTGAGCCGCATACAGATATTGGTGCAAAAAAACTGACATTGCTTATTTCGCTTTCGCAGGATGAAAACGCGAAAGACTGGGGCACCGATCTCATGTCGCCAGAGGGGGACTCTCTTGTCCGGGCATCAGGTCTTTTTAACACCGGGGTCTTATTTATCCCTTCAGATAAAACCTGGCATGGTTTTGTCAGCCGCCCTGTGACAGGAGTGCGGCGTACGCTTATTGTTAATTTTGTTGACTCCAGCTGGCGTGCGGTTCACGAGCTGGCGTTTGGTCCGGCCCGCTCAGGGCACTGAGACCAGGCAAAAACATGCGATAAGGCACCCGTCTGTGCGTCACTGATAAGCCAGTTTTTTGCAATTTTTGTTGCATCTGGCTTATGGAGTGGGTGCCCGATTTTTTTTCAGAGAGGACAGAGCAGGAATGAGTGAAGCAGAACGCGAATCTATGTCGTTTGACGTCGTGATTGTCGGCGGCGGACCGGCCGGTCTGGCTGCGGCTATTCGCCTGCGTCAGCTTTCTCCGCAAACCAGCGTCTGTCTTATCGAAAAAGGAAGCGAAATCGGCGCGCATATCGTTTCCGGTGCCGTTATTGAACCGCGTGCTCTGAGCGAACTGCTGCCTGACTGGAAAGAGCGCGGTACTCCGTTAAACACACCGGTTGCGACTGAGGATATGCTGTTTCTTACTGAAACACGCAGTTTCCGAGTGCCGGCACTTGATAAATTCATGCCGCATATGGCTAATCATGGTAATTATATTGTCAGTCTTGGTGAAGTCTGCCGCTGGCTGGCCGCACAGGCAGAAGAGCTTGGTGTCGAAATTTATCCCGGCTTTGCTGCATCTGAAGTGCTGATAGAAAACAACCGCGTTGTGGGTGTCGCAACTGGCGATATGGGCATTACGCGTGATGGCAAACAGGGCCCGAATTATCAGCCTGGCATGGAGCTGCGTGCAACATATACGCTTTTTGCTGAAGGCTGCCGTGGTTCGCTGACCAAGCAGGTCATGCAGCATTATGACCTGCGTAAAGGTGTTGATCCGCAGACTTATGGCCTTGGTATTAAAGAGGTCTGGGAAGTGCCGCCTGAGAAACACCGCCCGGGTCTGGTTCAGCACAGCTTTGGCTGGCCACTGGATGATAATACGTATGGCGGTGCCTGGCTTTACCATTTTGGTGAAAATCTGGTGTCTTATGGTTTCGTAATCGGGCTTGATTACGCCAACACCTGGCTGTCACCGTTTGATGAGATGCAGCGTGTGAAACTGCACCCGGCTTTTCGCAAACATCTTGAGGGCGGGCGTCGTATCAGTTACGGGGCCAGAGCGCTGTCAGAAGGCGGGTTGCAGGCTATTCCGCGTCTGACCTTCCCTGGTGGAGCACTAACCGGCGATTCTGCTGGTTTTCTTAACGTGCCAAAAATCAAAGGCACACATACAGCAATGAAGTCAGGCATGCTTGCAGCTGAGGCGCTTGTTGATGCTATGAGCACAGAGCGTGTTGAGCCGGCTTCTTACGTACAGCTTATTAAAGAGTCATGGTTGTGGGATGAGCTGAAGTCAGTGCGTAACATACGCCCGGCTTTTGCCCGCTTTGGCATGAAAAAAGGCGCTGTCTATTCAGCGATTGATGCCATGCTGCTGAAAGGGCGTGCCCCCTGGACCCTGCATTTCCGTCATCAGGATAATGAAGAGCTTCTGGCGGCTTCTTTGTGTGAAAAGCCAGCTTACCCTAAGCCGGATGGCAAACTGACATTTGACCGTCTTTCCTCTGTATTCCTGTCAAACACAAACCATGAAGAAGATCAGCCTGTTCATCTGCGCGTGAAAAATCAGGGGTTGTGGAGAACGGTGAACTGGGATGTTTTCCACTCACCTGAGTCGCGTTATTGCCCGGCAGGTGTGTATGAGGTTGTTAATGAAACCTCAGAGCCTGCCCTGCATATTAACGCCCAGAATTGTGTACACTGTAAAACCTGTGACATTAAAGATCCGGCCCAGAACATTGACTGGACTGTGCCAGAAGGGAGCGGCGGGCCGAACTATCCTGCGGGCATGTGATTTTTTTTTTAAAATACGGTATGTCTGGTAACGAATAACTCTGCATTTCCAAGCGAAAGAAGCCATGAAGATTGTAGTACCGATCAAGCGGGTTGTTGACTACAACATTAAACCGCGTGTTAAGCCTGATGGTAGTGGTGTTGAAACCACTGGCGTTAAGATGTCTATGAATCCTTTTGACGAAATAGCTGTGGAAGAGGCTGTTCGTTTAAAAGAGAAAGGCGTGGCCACTGAGGTTGTTGTGGTCTCTGTCGGTGTGCAGCAGGCACAGGACACTCTGCGTACAGCTATGGCAATGGGTGCAGACCGCGCCGTTCTGGTGCTGTCAGAGGAAAGTCCTGAGCCCCTCGCTGTGGCAAAAGTGCTCAAAGTGATCGTTGCGAAAGAAGAGCCAGGTCTGGTTATTCTGGGTAAACAGGCCATTGATGATGACATGAATGCAACCGGTCAGATGCTGGCGGGTCTGCTTGGCTGGGGTCAGGGCACTTTTGCCGGTAGTGTTGAGGTTGCTGACGGCAAAGTGAAAGTCAGCCGGGAAATCGATGGTGGCACAGAAGATGTCTCCCTCGTGCTGCCAGCAATTGTCACTGCTGACCTGCGCCTGAACGAGCCACGTTATGCGTCTTTGCCTAACATTATGAAGGCAAAGAAAAAACCGCTCGAAACACTGAATGTGGCCGACCTGGGTGTGGATACGACTCGTCGCCTGACGATTGTTTCAGTTGCTGAGCCTGCTGAGCGTAAAGCTGGTATTAAAGTCGAAACGGTGAGCGAGCTGGTTGAAAAGCTGCGTAATGAAGCAAAGGTGATCTGATTATGACAGCTCTTGTTCTTCTGGACCATGAAGACGGTCGGATCAAACAGGCTGCTCTGTCTGCCGTAACAGCCGCCACACAGTTTGGTGACGTGCATGTTCTGGTAACGGGTGAGCGCAGCGTTGCTGAGGCAGCCGCTAAAATTTCTGGTGTCACGAAAGTTCTGCATGCAGCAGATGCTCTTTATGCCCATGAAATGGCTGAACCACTGGCTGCATTGCTGGTGTCACTGGCCGGTTCATATGATCAGATTCTGGCATCAGCCAGTGCTGTTGGTAAAAACGTGCTGCCACGTGCGGCGGCTCTGCTTGATGTGCAGCCGGTGCCTGATGTGGTTCGTATCGTTGATGCAGACACATTTGTACGTCCGATTTATGCGGGTAATGCTCTGGCAACTGTTAAATCATCTGACAGCAAAAAAATTCTGACAGTCAGAAGCTCAGCATTTGATGCCGCTCCGGCTGAAGGCGGTTCAGCTGCAATTGAAGAAGTTGCTGCTGTTGAAAACCCGAATGTGTCAGAGTTTGTTGCGGTTCATCTCTCAGCTTCTGAACGTCCGGAACTTGATTCAGCCCGTGTGGTTGTTTCTGGTGGCCGTGGTCTTCTTAGCGAAGAGAAGTTCCGTATTCTTGAGCCGCTGGCTGATACACTGGGCGCTGCGATTGGTGCTTCCCGTGCTGCGGTCGATTCTGGTTTCGTTTCAAACGAATATCAGGTTGGCCAGACAGGTAAGATTGTCGCCCCTGAGCTGTATATTGCGTTTGGTATTTCTGGTGCCATTCAGCATCTTGCCGGCATGAAAGACAGCCGTGTGATTGTTGCTGTGAACAAAGACCCTGAAGCACCAATTTTTCAGGTCGCTGACTACGGTATTGTTGGTGATCTGTTTGAGATTGTCCCTGAGCTGACAGAAAAACTAAAATAATTTTTCGTTTTTCGGTTACCTGAAAAGCCTGTCTGCGCCGCAAGCGTATGGCAGGCTTTTTAGTATCAGGAGAGTGCGCTCCGATCAGACTCTGGCAGGCTGAGAGTTTTTTTCATGCACAGACAGAAAAACATCAACAACCGTGTGTATGACCTTCTGGCGCTCAGCTTCTTCATTTTCAATAACCATATTGAAGCGCTTTTTGTGTGTAATGCGCGTCTGACACATGGTGAAAAAAAGCTCGGCCGCAAAAACCGGATCTTCAACCTGTAGCAGGCCCTGCCTCGCCTGGGCTGATAGCCACTCAGCAAGTGTTTCAATGGCAATTTTGGGTCCGTTTTTCCAGAAAACATCTGTCAGTTTAGGAAAGTGAGGCGCTTCGGAGATAATAATCCGGTAAAGCATCAGGCTTTCTGGCAGCGTAGTCAGGTTAATAATTGCCTGTGCAATGGCGGTCAGCGTTTCACGAACAGGCTGGTTGCGTTTTATAGGCTCAAGGGCTGTAGGGAGCTTTTCACGGCAGTTTTGCTCGACAAATGCTTCAAACAACTCAGCTTTGCAGGTGAAGTAATTATAGAGTGTCCCTTTGGAAACATTGGCCTCACGGGCAATGGCAGACATGCTGGCCCCTTCAAAGCCATGCTGAGCGAAAACAGCTCTGGCACCATCCAGAATTTGCTGGCGTTTGGCTTCAGACTCCCCTGTAAGAGAACAGGTGTCTGAAGGGGGAGAGCAGGGCAGGGCAGGCATTGTCTGTAATTATTTCCTTTATCCTGACGATTGACGTCATAGTGAAAAACGGTAGGTTACCATGCTGACCGAACCGATCGGTCAGAGCAAGAGAGAATTTTAGTTTAGGAGCAGACAGGTGGCAAAACGGTACAGATTAAAGGCGGCTACGATGCTGTTTCCGGTTTTGCTAAGTGGTTGTGCGGTTGGGCCTGACTTTAAAAAACCTGAAACATGGACACCAGCCCAGTGGCAGCATGCCAGCCTTGAGCAAACGTCCCGCGCGCTGAGTGTTCCGGTTAACCAGGCTCCTGATCCGCAGTGGTGGTCTGTATTTCATGACCCCGAGCTGGTTTCGCTTGAGCAGAGACTGGCTACACAGAATCTGGATATTCTTCAGGCAACGCAGCAGATGGCTGTCAGTCGAGGGCAGTTGCTTCTGGCCGGGGCTGAGCGTTTTCCTGATCTGGCAGCTACAGGTTCATACCGGCGACAACAGTACAGCAGCAAGCAGCTGGAATCAGTTATTAAGCGTATTGGCAAAAATGCTCCTGAGGGGTCAGATGCTCTGCTGTCTTCTCAGGCTGCAAACGCGTCTATTCCATTGCTTAATCAGTGGCAGGATGGCCTTCAGGCGAGCTGGGAAGTTGATCTGTGGGGGCGCGTACGTCGTCAGTATGAGGCTGCGAAGTCTTATTTGCAGGCAACGGTTGAGCAGCGACGCGGTATCCTTATTGCACGTCAGGCTGAGCTGGCTCAGGATTATTTGTCTTTGCGTAGCACACAGGAGCAGCTGCGTATTACCAGACGGAATAAAGAAGTCGCGGTTCAGATGCTCGATCTTAGCCGGAATCGTTATAATAGTGGTCTGGTTAGTGAACTTGATGTTGAGAGTGCCCGTTCGCAGGTTGAAGACACCAGCGCCCGTATTCCTCAATATGAGCAGCTTGCTGAGCAGCAGATTAATGCGATTAACCTGTTGATGGGAGCGCCCCCTGGCGCGCTGAATGCTGAACTGCAAACGCCATCCGTCATTCCGTCTTTGCCACCCGTTGTGCCTGTTGGTGTACCTTCAGAGGTGGTGCGCCGCCGTCCTGATATTCGTCAGGCTGAAGCTGAGCTGCACGCAGCAACAGCTGAAGTGGGGCAGGCTGAGGCTGACTTTTACCCCAAAGTCACCATTGATGCCGGGTTTGGTATGCAATCCTTCTCTTTCCGTGATCTTGGGATGTGGGGTGCACGCGCCTGGAACGTCGGCCCATCTATCAGTATTCCAATTTTTCAGGGCGGGCGTTTGGTTGGGCAGCTTAGGATGAAGAAAGCGTCTCAGAAGACGGCGGCTTTGCGTTATCGCAAGACGGTTCTGACGGCCTGGAGTGAAGTCGATAATGCACTGACAAAATATGAAGCAGAGCAAAAGCGTAATATGGCACTGAAAGCACAGGTTGCTGCTGACCAGCGCTCACTTAGCCTGTCACGTGATTTATATCGTCAGGGATTAAGAACTTTTCTGCCGGTGCTGGATGCAGAACGTCGCGTCTTATCTTCTCAGACGGCTTTGACGACCAGTAATGAAACGATGTCAGAGAATCTTGTGCGTTTATATAATGCGATTGGTGGTGGCTGGGAGGAAATCTATCCTGAGGCGAAGAACGGCTGAAATAAGCGCTGTTTTTCGATGAAAATTTCCTTATGAAATTTTCATGATTTTTTTAATTTTTATGATTGACGTTACGGTTTTGTGTCTGTAGAAGGGGGTCATCGAGAGCGGATGGGGCTCTGGAGGCTGAGGCTTCCGGGGTTTTTTCTGACTTTAGCGGTC